>JBGUQT010000039.1:0-6779 GCA_045131275.1 Treponema sp. | reverse complement strand
AAGGCAAAGGCGGCCGTAAAGGCGAACGCCAAAGTAATTGCGATTATCTTTTTCATCTTTCATCTCCTGAAGAAGAGCCTGACGAAGAATCTTTGCTGTCGCCAAAGTCCGCGTCCTGCAACTCATAGCCGTCAAAAATATTGGAAAGAGTGAACGTTGTGTACTTGAGGTCGTCAAAGTAAACCATAAAGTCGTCTACGTATTCGGCGGGATCCGTTGTGACGCGGAAGCCTACGAAAGTCATCTTGGCGGGGCCGCTTCTCAAGCGAGAATGCTGGCGAATGTAGCCAGGGACTTTTACGATAACGTTGCGCCAGCCGTCAAAAGCCAAGTTTCCGGCCGGAAGAATGTGAACGGTTCCGTCCGCGTCGCGAACGAGCATGTCCAAGAAATACAAGTAATTAGCTCCCCAAACCCAAAAGTCAAACTGAGTTACGGTTCCCTCAAGCGGAATCTCAAAGGGCTTGTCGTCCTTTGTCGGATAAAGCTCGAACCAGTTGTCTCCCTTGCGGTTGAACTTGGTCTTGATGCCCAAAACAGTGGGCTTGTCTTCATCGGTGCGAAGAACGCGCAAAGAATTGGGGATGGCCTCGAAAGTGCTCTTAATGGGATAGCCTTCCGTAACAAAGCGGCTGGCTTGAACGGCCCAATCCCAACTGGTCTTGACCCATTTTCCATGTTCCCACATTGGCAAGTCCTGGCTGCCAATTTTGTCAAAGTTATCAATAGTAATTGTCACTACGCTTTTAGAATTCGGCTGAGCGAAGGCCGCTGAACCGAAGGCCAAAAGGAGAGACAAACTAGCAAGGACAAATAAGCCTTTTTTCATGCAGAACTCCTTATTTTACTTATCGGAATTTTTATTCGCAATAATAATAATAATTATCATATTATAACGCAATTACGGCGCTTTTGTCAAACGAAATTTAGTTTTTTTATTCATCATTTTTTTTAAAAATAAAGCGTTTTTTTGCCCCAAAAGCCAAAAAAAATGCTATAATAAAGGAATTCAGAGAGGTTAAGCGATGAAAAAACAATTATGCGCCATTTTTGCCGCCGCCGCCATTTTATCAAGCGGACTTTTCGCGGCCAACGCTCCCAAGGTCAAAAAGCAGCTCCCCTTTAGCAAGGGAATCAACCTTCCTGTTTGGATGGAGTACGGAAGGTTCAACACCCTTCTATATGGAAAGAAAGACTTTGAGAACATCAAGAGCATAGGAGTTGAAGCCGTCCGCGTTCCGGTATGGTTTGACGTTTGGGCGGACAAGGCCGCCGACTACAAGCTGGATCCTGAATGCCTTGACATATTGGACAAGGCCGTCGATTGGTGCGGCGAACTTGGAATGCATATAATAATCGACTTTCACAACGACTGCAGCGGAGCTTCGCAAACAAATCCAAGGATAGAAAGCGTTCTGCTTAAAATATGGCCTCAAATCGCGGAACGCTACAAAAGCAAGGGAAACTTTGTCATTTACGAAATCATGAACGAACCCCACTTTGAAAGCGGAAACACCCAGGCCGACATAGCAAAATGGGGAAAGGTCCAGGGAAAAGTCTTGGAAG
The DNA here is from genome assembly GCA_045131275.1 of Treponema sp. GTDB lineage: Bacteria > Spirochaetota > Spirochaetia > Treponematales > Treponemataceae > Treponema_D. Next base: position 5,213 of record JBGUQT010000039.1, on the reverse strand, counting down.
CCATCAGGGCGATTGACCGAAAGCATTCGATAATCGTCGGCGGCGGCTACTGGGACTCGCTTGACTCGATGCTGCAGCTTCCCGCCTACAAGGACGACAACTTGATTTACAACTTTCACGACTACACGCCCTTTTTGTTCACCCATCAGGGCGCCTCGTGGACGTTCACCAAGCGCATAACAAAGGTCCCCTTCCCCTACGTAAAGGAAAAGATGCCGCCGCTTCCGCCAAACGCGACGGACGCCGAAAAATGGGAGCTTAACACTTACCAAGAGGCCTCGTCAGAAAAGACGCTGGCCTCGCCCTTGGACAAGGCGGTTGAATTTGCAAACAAGAGGAACGCGGCGCTTATGTGCAACGAGTTTGGCGTCCTTATGACATACGCCGATCCCTCAGAGCGCGCCAACTGGTACAGAATGAAATGCAAGTGGATGGACGACCGCAACATCGCGCGCGTAAGCTGGGACTACACGCAGGAGTTTGGCCTCTTTAAGTCGCCGCAAGAATCCCGCTTCCCCGACGACTTGAACAAGCAAGTGATAGAGGCCATGGGCTACAAATTCCCAGAAGGCGTAAAGAACGAAACTTGGTACAGCCGCGCAAAAGCCAGCGGAGACTGGACGATTTACAAAGACGGAAACGCGGACTTGGTCCAAGTCCAGTCATGGAGCGTGACGGGCTCGCTGGCCGCGCTTGAAAACAACGCCGGCGAAAGGTTCATCGACTTAAAGGAGCTAAAGCCTTACGACGAGCTTTTGTTCCAGTTCAAGGAAGCGTGCGACTTTACCAGCCTAAAGGACAAGGGCGCCAAGCTGGAATTTTACATAAAGACGCTGGACAAAAGATTCAACTTGACGGTTTATTTTAGGGACATGGCGGCAAAGATATTCCCTTGGCGCGCGTCTACTACGATCACGGCAAAGACAGTCATCCCGGACGGAACCTGGCATAAAATCTCGATTCCGTTAAAAGAGCTTAAGGACGTTGGCGGCTGGACAAAAGACACCGACTGGAAGGTGTCCGAAGGAAAATTCAGCTGGGCGCTGATTGACGCTTTGGTAATCCAAAACAACAACCACCGCTCGCTTGAAGGCTACGCGATAAAGGACATCAAGATCGCGCGGTGAAAAATACCGCGCTTAATTGGAGCGGACTAGGAGCGGCTTTTTCCCAAATAGGCTTCGCGGACTTTTTCGTCGGCCAAGAGGGACTCGCCGCTTCCGCTAAGGGTTATGTCGCCGGTTTCCAAAACATAAGCCGTATCGGCGGCCTTTAGCGCCATGTTGGCGTTTTGCTCGATGAGCAAAATAGTCACGCCTTTTTTGTTTATCTCTTCAATGATAGAAAATATCTGCTGAACGATCAAAGGAGCGAGTCCCAGCGATGGCTCGTCCATCATCAAAAGCTTTGGCCTGCTCATAAGGGCGCGGCCAACGGCCAACATTTGCTGCTCGCCGCCGCTTAACGTGCCGGCGAACTGCCAAGAGCGCTCCTTGAGGCGCGGAAAGAGTTCGTAAACCCAGTCCAAGTCTTTGGCGATTTCCGTCTTGTCGTTTCTAAGATACGCGCCGATTTTTAGGTTTTCGGCGACGGTAAGGTCGGTAAAGACGCGGCGGCCTTCCGGCACGAGCGCGATTCCCTTTTTGCAAATTTTGTCGATGGAAAGGCCGGTGATTTCCTCGCCGTCAAACTTTATGCTGCCTGACTGCGCGCGGACAAGGCCGCTAATCGTTCGCAATAGCGTGGACTTTCCAGCGCCGTTGGCTCCGATAAGCGAGACGATTTTTTTGTCGGCCACTTGAACGTTGATTCCGCGCAGGGCCTTGATTCCGCCGTAAGACACGGAAAGGTTATTTACTTCAAGCATTTTTGTCCTCCCCAAGATAGGCGGAAATTACGACCTGGTCGTTTTGGACTTGCGCCGGCGTTCCCTTTGAAATAAGGGCGCCAAAGTTAAGGACGTATATTCTGTCCGAAATGTTCATTACCAAATCCATGTGGTGCTCGATCATAAAGACCGTGAGCCTAAAGTCGTCGCGGATTTGCTGGATAAAGTCGGTCAACTCCAAAGTTTCCTGAGGGTTCATGCCGGCGGCCGGCTCGTCAAGCAAAAGAAGCTGCGGCTTTGTGGCAAGGGCTCGCGCGATCTCAAGCCGGCGCTGCTGGCCGTAAGGGAGCGAGGTACAAAGCTCGTCCTTGACGTCGTAAAGGCCGAATATGTTCAAGAGCTCTGAAACTTCCTCGCGCTGGCGCTTTTCTTCCGCGCGGTTTAGGCGGAAGGTGGCCGTCAAAAAGTTGGACGTGCGGCGGCAGTGCTTTGCGATAAGAATGTTGTCAAAGACGCTTTGGCTTTTCCAAAGGCGGATGTTCTGAAAGGTGCGCGCGATTCCCAGCTTGGTGATTTTATCGGGAGTGGGCTCGATTACCTTGGAGTACTTGCCCCGCTCCGTTCCCGCGTAAAGCTTTTTCATTTTGCCGCGCGGATAGTTTTCTACGATTTCCTCGCCGTTAAAGTAAACCGCGCCGTTTGTGGGAGCGTAAACGCCGGTGACAACGTTAAAGGCGGTTGTCTTTCCGGCGCCGTTGGGGCCGATAAGGGAAACGATTTCATTTTTGTTAATCTCAAGCGAAAGGGAGTTTACGGCGACGACGCCGCCGAACTGCATCGTAATGTCGCTAAGGCGCAGGACGTTTTGGTTTTGCTCGCTCATTTGGCGCCTCCATTTTTCGCGGCGGCATTTTTGTTAGCGCCAGAAGCTCGGCCGGCGCGCTTGTCGGCAAAACGCTTAAAGGCGCGGCGAAGGCCCGCGATGGAAAATTCGCTTTCGCCCATAATTCCGCGCTGCCAGAAAATTACGATAAGCATGATTACAATCGCAAAGACCACCTTTCTAAAGCCGGGCTTTAACAAGGGAACATGGAAATCGCCTATCATCAAGTTGTTGTTGTCCAAAAAGCGCAGCCACCATTCAGAGCAAGCCACAAAAAGCATTGACGAAATTACGCTTCCGCTTACGGAACCGATTCCGCCGATTACGACGATAAGCAAAATCTCGTAGGTCATCGCCGACTTGAATTGGTTGGCTTGAATCGTCGTTTGGAACATGGCCAAAAGCGCTCCGGAAATTCCGGCAAAGAAAGAAGAAATCGTAAAGGCCAAACGCTTGTGGCTTGCCAAATTGATTCCCATAGCCTCGGCGGCAACCTCGTCGTCTCGAATCGCCTTAAAGGCTCGGCCGTAAGTTGAGTTTATCAAAAGCACTATCAGCGCTATGCAGATTCCCGACACAAAGAAGGGAAAGAGCGTTGAGCGGAAGACAGGATATTTTCTAAGCAAGTTGGAGCCGTTTGTGATCACGCCAAGCTTGTCCCACTGGAAAAGCGCGCGCATGATTTCGGCAAAGCCAAGGGTGGCGATGGCCAAGTAGTCGCTCTTTAAGTGAAGGACCGGAAGGCCGATCAAAAAGGCAAAGACGGCCGCCACAAGCCCCGCAAGCAAAAGAGCGGCGAATACCGGAATGGCGAACTGAATCGCCCCGCCGTCAAAGTATTGGTAAACCGCCGGGCGCAAGGCCACAGGGATTGTAAAGACCGCGTAAGTGTAGGCGCCGATCATCATAAAGCCGGCCTGGCCCAAAGAAAAGAGGCCTGTAAAGCCGTTCAGCAAATTCATAGAAACGGCGACCAGCGCGTAAATGGCGCCCTTTTTGAGCACCGTAAAAAGCATGGAAGTTCTTGGAAGGACTTGCTCCAAGACAAAAACCAGGGCAAAGACAAAGACCAAGAGGCCGGCCGAAATCGCCCAATCCATTACTTTTTGTTTTTGCAAATTGTTTTGTAAATTTTTCATGCCTCATACCTTGTCCGTGGACTTTTCGCCAAAGATTCCCGTTGGCATGAACATCAAGACGAATATCAGCAAGACGAAAGTAAAGGCGTCGCTGAATGTTGTCCAGCCCAAGCCTTTTATGATGTTTTCGCAAATGCCGATGACAAAGGCTCCGATAACCGCTCCGGGGATAGAACCGATTCCGCCAAAGACGGCGGCGACAAAAGCCTTGAGGCCTGGCATCGCTCCGACTGTGGGAGTCACGCCCGTGTAGTTTGAAAAGAACAAAAGCGAGCCGACGGCGGCCAAGAAAGTTCCGATTACAAAAGTGGTCGAAATCACCGCGTCCAACTTAATTCCCATAAGCTGGGCGGTTTCAAAGTCGCGGGAGACGGCCCGCATCGCCATTCCGATTTTTGTGTAGCGGATCAAAAGAACAAGGGCGACGACAAGCGCGATTGTAAGGAACGGAGTGATTACCGTAACGCGCTTTGTCATAGCTCCAAAAATTTCTATCGAATCGCTTATCCAAGGAATCGGCGGATAGTATTTTGTAAGCCCTCCTGTTACATAGAGGGCCAAATTTTGAATCAAGTACGAAACACCGATAGCGCTAATCATAACCGACATTCTAGGCGCCGTTCGCAGGGGCTTGTAAGCCGCCCGCTCTATGGCAAAGCCGATCAAGACAGTCACCGCGATCATCAAAGGTATTGAAACGTAAAGAGGCAAAATCGTTGAAGCATAAATCAACACCAAGCCCGCCGCCATGAAAACGTCGCCGTGGGCGAAGTTTATCAGGCGCAAGATGCCATAGACCATTGTGTAGCCTATGGCGATAAGGGCGTACTGCCCGCCGGTTGAAATGCCGGCGAGAATGTATGGTAGGTTGGCGCTAAAGTTCATCTTACTTTACAGACTGAATGGCTACGAATTCCCACTGGCCAGTCTTGTTGTTGGCGTGCTTAACATAAGCCACGTCGCGCTTGGCGTCGCCGGTTTCGTTGAACTCGATCAAGCCTGTGATTCCGTTGTAGCGAACCTTGGGCAAAGCCTTTTTGATGTCGCTTCCCTTTGTGGATCCGGCAACCTTTACGGCCTCAAGAGCCACAAAGTATGCGTCGTAGGCCATTACAGGGTTGGCGGCGACGATGTCGTTTCCGCCGTTGTCTGTCAAGCGGGCCGGATCGGCGTTGAGCCATTCGCGGAAGTTGGAAACGAATGTGGCGATGTCGGCGTCTTCGGCTCCTTCGGCAAAGAAGGTTGTTACGTTGATGTCAACGTTTGTTCCCTTAGCGGCGCCCAAGATTACGTTTGAGTCCCATGTGTCGCCGGCCAAGATCGGGATGCCAAGGTTTTGGGTGTTGGCCTGCTCGATGATGAG
>JBGUQT010000038.1:0-1514 GCA_045131275.1 Treponema sp. | reverse complement strand
GTAAGCCATCGCCGCGATTGCCTGCGCTCCGCCGATTTTGAAAACTTTTGTAACGCCCAAAAGTTTTGCGCAATAAAGCACGACGCTGTTGATATTACCGCCGCTCCTTGGCGGAGAACAAAGGACGATTTCTTTGCAACCCGCTAATTTTGCGGGAATTGCGAGCATCAAAACCGTTGAAAACAGCGGCGCATTTCCGCCCGGAATATAAATTCCGACCTTTTCGATTCCGACAGCCTTTTGCCAGCAGAAAACGCCTTTTGAAGTCTCAACCTTTTTTATTCCGCTTTGTAACTGCGATTTGTGAAATTTTTCAATATTGTCTTTCGCAATGTTGATTGCGGCTTTGAGGTCTTCGGGAACTTCTTTTTCTGCCGCTTCAAATTCCTTTTCTAAGACCAAAAAACTTTCGGGACAAGAGCCGTCAAATTTTTCGGACAGTTCGCGTAAAGCCTTGTCGCCCTGAGTTTTGACTTTGTCTAAAACGTCTTTGACAACAGGCTCTATTTCAGAAGTTTTTGAAGCGGGACGGGACGATTTTTCCAAAAAATCTTTCTCGTCTGTATATTTAATTATAAACATATTGTCAAGTTTTATAAAATCATCTTTTCAATCGGGACAACCAAAATGCCTTGTGCGCCGGCGGCTCTGAGTTGGTCGATAATGTCCCAAAACTTGCTCTCTTCAACAACCGAATGAACCGAAACCCAGCCGCTGTCAGCAAGCGGAAGCACTGACGGTGATTTCATGCCCGGCAACAGTTTTATGATGTCGTCAAGTTTGTCCTTGGGAGCGTTCAGAAGAATGTATTTATTTGATTTAGCGGCTTTTATGGCGTGAATACGGAACAAAAGTTTTTCCAAAATTTCTTCTTTTTCCGCGCTCAGTTTTTCGTTTTTGATTAAAACAGCCTCGGAATACACCATTTTTTCCTTCTCGACAAGACCGTTGGACAAAAGCGTGCTGCCAGTTGAAACGATGTCGAAAATAGCGTCTGCCAGACCGATGACGGGACAGATTTCAACCGAGCCGTTAATTACGTGAATGTCAGCGTTTAAGTTGTTGTCTTGAAGCACTTTTTTCAAGATGTTGGGATAAGTGGTCGCGATTTTTTTGCCGTTGAACCACTCCAAACCCGTGTACTGCGCATCGCGGGGAATTGCGAGCGAAAGTCTGCATTTTCCGAAACCGAGTTTTTCGGCGGTAACGACTTTCTGACCAGTTTCCCAGATAACGTTTTCACCGACAATGCCAGCGTCGGCAACCCCGTCGGCAACGCACTGCGGAATGTCGTCGTCCCTTAAATAAAGAATGTCAATCGGAAAATCCGACGCAGAGGCAAACAAAAGCCTCGAAGAGTTGTTGGACGCGCTGATTCCAGCCTTTTCAAAAAGTTCTATCGACTTGTCGCTCAAACGACCCGATTTTTGAATTGCTATTTTTAATCTTTCCATTTTTTATGTGTATTTTTTAATTATTTACTGTTAACAAAAAAGGTCAAACCGCTTTTTTCC
>JBGUQT010000037.1:0-2139 GCA_045131275.1 Treponema sp. | reverse complement strand
TGTCCGGCGGCCATGGCGGAGAGGCAATACCCGTTCCCATCCCGAACACGGAAGTCAAGCTCTCCTGCGCCGATGATAGTGCCTTCGAGGCGCGAAAGTAGGTGGCTGCCGGGCTTTTTTTTGCCCGAACCCCCGCAGCGCGCGGAGCGCGGCGGGGTATTTTTTTGTCGACCCGAAAGGTCTCGGGCTTGCGTCCGTGTCTTTCGCGCCGCATTTCGGCCTTGCGAAAGTTTCTGGTCTTTAGCCGATGAATCTAGGGCTTGCTGCCGTTTGGCGCGTAAGTAGGTAGGGAGCGGCCCCGAAGGGGCAAAAACGCGACAGTCGTCGCGTTTTTAGCGAGTCTCCGAGCGGCTGGGCCGCGAAGGCGGAGGCTGCCGGGCTTTTTTTTGTCTTGCCATTCGTTCCGAAAAAAGGGTATAATTAGCGGAGGAGGATTTTATGCCGCACATTACGATTCAGATGTATCCTGGAAGGGATGACGAGACAAAGAAGCGATTGGCGGAGGCTGTGTTGGAGACGGCTTCAAAAGAGCTTAAGCGTGAAAAAGAGCATTTTTCGGTTAGTGTTGTTGACGTTCCGCAAGATGAATGGAAAGGAAAGGTTTACGACAAAGTTCGCGCCGACAAAAACACTATCATTCAGCCCGGCTATGAAATGTAAACGCGCGTCTTAGGCTTGCTAACAATTCGCGGGCTGAACGGATTGTGCTTGAAAAAAAATCATTCTTACTATATAATTGTTTATTATTGTTTTTTGCGGACGCGAGGCGCGAATTGAGAGCGCGGACGGCGGCTTGCTGTTTGCGGACGCAGGGTGGGGAAATAAATGGCAGTTCAAAAAGGAAAGGCTCCGGCTAAAGCGCCGGCAAAAAGCGCTTCTAAAAATTCCAGCGTAAAAAAGACGGCGGCAAAATCTGCTCCCGCAAAGAAAACTGCGGCTCCAAAAGCCGCCGCAAAGCCAAGCGCGAACAAGGCTCCGGCCAAAGCCGCTGCGAAGGCCGTTCCGTCAAAGAGCGTTCCTGCAAAGGCCGCTTTGCAGTCGGCAAGCGCTCCCGCGACGAAAGCCCCAAAAAAATATGACGAAAGCCAAATCAAGCACCTTGACGCGCTTGAGCACATCCGCCTTAGAAGCGGAATGTACATCGGCCGTTTGGGAGACGGTTCCAACCAAAACGACGGCATTTACGTTTTGCTAAAAGAAGTCATCGACAACTCGATTGACGAATTTATCATGGGCTACGGAAAGAAAATCGACATCGCCGTAAAGGACAACCGGGTGAAGGTTCGCGACTACGGCCGCGGCATTCCGCTCGGAAAAGTAGTTGACTGCGTTTCGGAAATCAACACTGGCGCCAAGTACAACGACGACGTTTTCCAATTCTCTGTCGGAATGAACGGCGTAGGCACCAAGGCGGTCAACGCGCTTTCTAGCTATTTTAGAGTTGTGTCCGTCCGCGACGGAGAATGCGCTGAGGCGATTTTTGAAAAAGGAAAGTTGGTAAAGGAGCGCAAGGGCAAGCTCAAGGAAAAGCAAGCCAACGGAACTTTCTTTGAGTTCGTTCCCGACGAAGAAATTTTCGGCAAGTATTCGTTCAACATGGAATTTGTTGAAAAGCGAATTTGGAATTACGCGTATTTAAACGAAGGTCTGACCTTGCGCCTTAACGGACAAGAGTTCAAAAGCAACAACGGCTTGTTTGACCTTTTGAACAAGGAAATGGAAGACACTTGCTTGTATCCGATTGGAAGCTATGTGGGACAGCGCATCCGCTTTGCCTTCACCCACACAAACGGCTACGGCGAAAACCACTTTAGCTTTGTCAACGGCCAGTACACGGCCGACGGCGGAACGCACCTTAACGCATTTAAAGAAGGCTTTGTCAAAGGCATCAACGATTTTTACCAGGAATCTTTCAAAGCCGAAGACGTTCGCGAAGGCATGGCCAGCGCCGTTTTGGTAAAGGTTAAGGATCCGGTTTTTGAAAGCCAAACAAAGAACAAGCTTGGCAACACCGACATCCGCCAATGGATTGTCGAGGAAGTCAAGGCCGGCTTGATCAACTGGCTTCACCACAATCCCCAGGCCGCCGACAAAATCAAAGAGAAAATTCAAACAAACGAAAAGCTTCGCACTGAGCTT
>JBGUQT010000036.1:0-19707 GCA_045131275.1 Treponema sp. | reverse complement strand
ATAAGCGCCTTGCGAGCCCTTGGAGCCTTTTTGGTTTTGGAGAACGTCTGGCCGCAAAACGAGGCGCTTGTCCTTGACAGGCCCAAGGCCAGAAGGTCCCTGCCAAGAGTCTTGAACATAGACCAAGTCGACGCTTTGTTGGCTTCGATAGACACTTCAAACGATTTGGGAATAAGAGACCGCGCCTTGTTTGAGCTAATTTATTCTTGCGGCCTTAGAATCAGCGAAGCGGCGACGCTTCAAGTCGGAAACCTCCATTTGAACGAAATGCTTTTGCTTGTTTGCGGTAAAGGCGACAAGGAAAGAATCGTTCCTTTTGGAGAGGCGGCAAAAGAATGGTTGAATAAGTATTTAACTGAAGTCAGGCCGCGTTTGGTCGGAAAGAAAATCGTTCCGACCGTGTTTGTGAACTACAAGGGCCAGCCGATTTCCCGCAAGGGAGTTTGGAAGCGCTTTAAGGAGCTTGAGGCTTTGACTGGAATAGACTGCAAGGTTCACACTTTGCGCCATTCCTTCGCCACCCATTTGCTTAGCGGGGGAGCGGATTTGCGAAGCGTCCAGGCTTTGCTGGGCCATTCGGATTTGGCTACAACCCAGATTTACACTCACGTAAGCGATTCGGAATTGCGTGATTATCATAAAGAATATTTTCCGGGACATGCCCTTGCGGCAAAGGAGTCTTAACTATGAAAAAAATCGTTGTCGCGTTATCCGCGCTTTTTGTCTTGTCGCTTTTTTCTTGCACAAAGTCAAACAAGACGATCATAAGAATGCAGCATATAGAGGAAGGCGTCTCAAGCCCCAACACAATCGAGGAATTGAAGGACGCTATTTCTAAATACGAGGAACGGGTCGCCGACATTCAATTGGCCAATAGCCAAATCGGAATATGGCACAAAATTCTCGCCACTAGATATTTGGACAAAAAAATGTACGGCGAGGCTCTTAAAAGCTTTGAGACCGCCTTGCAGTATTATCCCGACAACCAAAACCTTTATTATTACGTCGGTCTTTGCGCGGGCTACATGTCGCACGCTTCCATGGACTTTGACGCGGACGGCAGTTCCGAAAAGCGCGACCACTACCTAAAGCTTAGCGAAGACGCATACCTTCGCGCGATTGACATTGAGCCAAGATACGCGCGGGCCCTTTACGGAATTTCAATCCTTTACGTTTTTGAGCTTGGCGAAGAGGAAAAGGCGATTCCTTACTTGGAAAAGCTTTTGACAATCGAAACAAAAAACATAGACGCGATGTTTGTTTTGGCCCGCGCTTATTACATGAACTACGAGTTTGACAAGGCCATTCAAATGTATGACAAAATCATTTCGCTTACAAAGTCGCCGGAGCGCAAGGCCGAAGCCGAGGCCAACCGCGAAGTTGTTCAAAACGCAGCTTTTGCAAATTAAAAAAAAATCTGAAATTTTTGTAAATTTTCCATAAAAATTCATATCTTATATACAGAGGAATTTTTATGGAAAATACAGTTCTTGCGATCGCCGTTTCGACGATCGACTTTCTTAACTCATTGGAAAAGGCAAGGCTTTTTAAAAAACTCCTGTCGATGGAGCGGCAGGGGCTTTTGGACGCCTTGGCCTTTGTAAAATCTTCGTCCTATGGCCAGATAGCCGCTTTGGCTGAGCGGAACGAAAAGCGTCCGCTTAGGGTTAGGCGCTGGGACGGAGACGAGCATGTCCGCCTTGCAAAGAAAAGCGCGGCTGAGTCCAAGCCTTTGGGCGTTGAATGCCTTTTGTCCGACAATCCCGCTTTTCCGGCTTTGCTAAAGGAAATTTCCGATCCGCCTTTCGCGCTTTTTTACAGGGGAAACATTGGCGTTCTTGGCAAAAAAAGCGTCAGCGTCGTTGGAACGCGCCGCCTTACGCCCGTAGGAAAAAGGGCGGCCCGAGACTTTTGCTACCAGGCGGCCGCGGCGGGCTATTGCGTTGTAAGCGGCCTTGCGCTTGGAGCGGACGGAGCGGCCCACCAGGGGGCTGTGGACGCCTTTTATGACGCCGCGGCCCCGGTTTGTTCAACCGCCGGCGTTTTGGCCGGAGGAGTGGACAATATTTTTCCCCCTAGCCATAAAAAATTGGCGGGGCAAATAATCCAAAACGGCGGCGTAATCCTGAGCGAATGGGCGCCCGGCGTTCCCGGCGAAAAATGGCGTTTTGTAAGCCGAAACCGCATTATCGCCGGCTTGGCCCCGGCAACTGTGGTGATTCAGGCGCCTCCAGGAAGCGGAGCGCTTTTGACGGCGGATTTTGCGTTGGGCTACAACCGCGAGCTTTTCTTTCACCAGGCTTGCTTTGAAAAAAACGCGCTTGTGATTTCAAACATGGTTCACAAAAGCCTGGAGGTTCAAGAAGGAGCGGCCGCAGCGCGCAAAATCGCGACCCGCCCGGAATCTTACGTGAACGACGGAGCGAGCGTAATCGCTTCTTTTGAGGATTTTGCAAGGAATTTTGAAGACGGAAAAATTTTCCCTTGACAAGTCGATAAAAGAGCGTTATCTTCTATAAATAGTATGGCACAAGCAAAAGAAAAAACACAAGAAAAAAGCAAAAAGGCTTCTTCAAAAAAGACTGCCTCAAAAAACACGCTTGTAATCGTGGAGTCTCCCGCAAAGGCGCACACGATTGAAAAATATCTTGGCCCCGGCTACACCGTAAAGGCTTCTATGGGCCACTTGATAGACTTGCCAAAGTCTAGAATGGCGATCGACACGGAGAACAACTTCGCGCCGGAATACATCACCGTTCGCGGAAAAGCCAAGCTTTTAAAGGAACTTCAAAAGGACGCGAAAAAAGCCGACCTCGTTTTGCTGGCTTCGGATAACGACCGCGAAGGAGAGGCCATCGCTTGGCACTTGAACAACGCGCTCAAAGAAAAAACAGACGCTCCGATTCACAGAATCGTTTTTAACGAAATCACTCCGGTTGCAATCAAGGAAGCCGTTCAGCATCCCGGCGACATTGCGGAGCCAAAGGTAAACGCGCAAAAGGCCCGCCGCATTTTGGACCGCTTGGTCGGCTACAATCTTAGCCCGCTTTTGTGGGCAAAAGTAAAGAACGGACTCAGCGCGGGCCGCGTTCAGTCCGTAGCCTTGCGCTTGATTTGCGAGCGCGAAAAGGAAGTCGAGGATTTTATTCCCGAAGAGTATTGGAGCCTTGACGCGGATTTTGCAAAAGGAAAGTCTTCGTTCACCGCGCAGCTTGTTTCCTACAAGGGAGAAAAGCCCGCGCTAAAAAACGAGGCGCAAGTAAACGAAATCATCGAGCAAATTAAAAACGCCGAATGCAAGGTTAGCGGCATAAAGGCCACGGACAAAGTAGTGCGCCCCAAGCCTCCGTTCACCACGTCAAAATTGCAGCAGGCCGCCGCCAACCGCTTGGGCTTCACTTCGCGCAAGACAATGCAAATCGCCCAGCAATTGTACGAAGGCGTCAACATTGGCTCCACCCGCGTCGGTCTTATCACTTACATGCGCACCGACAGCGTTCGCATTTCGCAAACCGCTTTGACTGAAATCCGCGATTGGATCGGCAAAAACTATCCCGACGACCTTCCGCCCGAGCCGATTGAATACGCGGTTGGAAAGGGAGCGCAGGACGCGCACGAAGGCATTAGGCCTACCTATGTTTCCTACACGCCCGAAAGCGTAAAAGAATATTTGACCCGCGACCAATTGCGCCTTTACACAATCATTTGGGAACGCCTTGTTTCAAGCCAAATGAACAACGCCAAGACCCGCACCACAAGCGCGGAGATTACCGCCGGCGACGCGGTCTTTAGGGCCAGCGCCAGCAAGATCGTAGACAAGGGCTTTTACCGCGTAATCCACTTGCTTTCTTCAAAAGAAGAAGTGACCGGCTCGCTTCCTTCGCTTAAGGAAAATGAAGTTTTGGCCAGCGGAAAATTCTATCCCGAGCAGCACTTTACGCAAGGCCCCGCGCGCTACACAGACGCTTCGATCGTAAAGACTTTGGAAGAGCGCGGCATAGGCCGTCCCTCAACATACGCGCCTATCATCAGCGTTTTGCTTGACCGCTATTATGTGACTCGAACCAACAAGCAATTGGTTCCCACCTTGCTCGGCAAAATGATCAGCAAAATTTTGGTCGAGTCTTTCCCCGAAATCATCGACGAAGAATTTACCGCGCAGGTAGAAAACGACCTTGACAAAGTCGAGCAGGACGATTTGGTTTGGACCGAAATGATCGGCCAGTTTTATTCGCCATTTAAAACGCGCGTCGGCCAAGTCATGGAAAAGACCGAAAGCGTCAAGGGCTTTTTGGACGAACAGACTGACAAGGTTTGCGAACTTTGCGGAAAGCCGATGATCAAAAAGTTGGGCCGCTTTGGCTTCTTCTTGGCTTGCTCTGGCTTTCCGGCTTGCCACAACACAAAGTCGGTTCCGCTCGCAAAGTGTCCGGTTCCGGGCTGCGGCGGCGAGATTGTCGAGCGAAAGACAAAGGGCAGGGGAAAGGCCTTTTACGGCTGCACCAACTATCCCAAGTGCACCTTTATCAGCCACTTTAAGCCAATCGACTCTTACTGCCCCAAGTGCGGCTGGTTCCTTGTCGAAAAGTACGACAAAAAGAACGGCGCTTACAAGAGCTGCATAAACCCTGACTGCGACTACTTGCACTCCGCCGACGGCGACGAACAGGACAAATGACGGTAAAAGATTCTTGCGAAGAATTTTTGGTTTACCTTGCCACCGTTCGCGGAATGACGGAAAACACCGTCAAAGCCTACGCCGACGACTACAAAAAGTTTTTTGAATTTGTCGGCCCGGACGCGGAGATTGACAAAATTTCTTTGCAAGACTTGCGCTTTTGCGTCGGCTCTCTTAGCGCCAAAAAATATTCGGTCGCGTCAATAAACCGCTTTATCTCCAGCGTCCGCGCGCTTTTTGCCTACAGCCAAAAATTCGGCCGTTTGCAAGTCAATCCCGCGCTTCAAATCAAAAGCTTAAAGGCTCCCAAGCGTTTGCCCAATTTTATGACAGGAACGGAAGTGGACGCGCTTTGTTCCGCTCCTCAAAAAAACGAGCTTTTGTGGGCCAGCCGCGACAAGGCTATTTTTGAAATGCTTTATTCAAGCGGCTGCCGCGTGGCGGAATTGGCCTCTCTAAAATTAGGAGACTTTACGGCGGGCGGAAAAAGCTCCGTCGTCAAAGGCAAGGGCAAAAAAGACCGAATCGTTTACTTTGAGGACGACGCGCGCGCGGCCTTGGCCGATTATTTGACGGAACGCAAGGCGCTTTTGCTGCGGCTAAAATTGCCGGGCCAAAAGGCGCTTTTTGTAAACGAAAAAGGCGGAGCGCTTACAACGCGCGGAATTCGCTGGATAGTTTCCCGCTATTCCGGCCCTGAAGGAACAAACCGCCACGTGTCTCCCCACGCTTTTAGGCACACTTTCGCCACCGCCATGCTTTCAAAGGGCGCCGACGTCCGCGTCGTCCAAGAAATGCTTGGCCACGCGAGCATTTCCACCACCCAGCGCTACACCCACGTCACCACCGAGCAGCTCATCGACACCTACAAACGGGCCCACCCCCACGGGGAGAAGTAGCGGCAAACTTGCCGTTCCGCCAAAAATTCATTATATTATAACTATGAAGATTAGAAGCACGACGGTCATTGCCGTCAAAAGAGACGGAAAAGTCGCGATGGCCGGTGACGGCCAGGTTACCGCGGGAAACACAGTTGCCAAAGGAAACGCCCGCAAAGTTCGCAAGATTTACGACGGAAAAGTTTTGACAGGATTCGCCGGCTCTGTCGCCGACGCCTTTACTTTGCTTGACAAATTTGAGGAACGCCTCAAGGAAGCCAACGGAGACATTTTGCGCGCCTCGGTTGAGCTTGCCAAGTTGTGGCGCACCGAAAAAATGCTCCAAAAATTGGAAGCCCAGCTTTTGGTTGCCGACAAAAACAAGATTCTTTTGATTTCCGGCGACGGAAACGTAATCGAGCCCGAAGACGACGTCATGGCCATTGGAAGCGGTGGAAACTACGCTTTCTCCGCGGCGTTGGCCTACATGGAATCATCCAACTACAGCGCCAAGGAAATCGCTCAAAAAGCCATGGCCATTGCCGGAAAAATCTGCATTTACACAAACGACAACATCACCGTGGAGGAACTCTAAGTGGACGCCGTTGACTTGACACCAAAGCAAATCGTCGAACGCCTCGACAATTACATAATCGGACAAAGGAACGCCAAGCGCAGCGTCGCCATCGCTCTTAGGAACAGAAGCCGCCGCCTTAAGTTGCCCGAAGACATGAGGGACGAAGTGGCCCCCAAAAACATTTTGATGATAGGACCCACAGGCGTAGGCAAGACCGAAATCGCCCGCCGCCTCGCTAAATTGTGTGGCGCTCCCTTCATCAAGGTTGAGGCCACAAAGTATTCGGAAATCGGATACGTTGGCCGCGACGTTGAGTCGATGATCCGCGACTTGATGGCCGTAGGCTTTAAGATGGTCAAGGCCGAGATGGAAGACCAAATGCGCGGCCAGGCCAAAGAAAAAGTCGAGGAGCGCCTTTTGGACCTCTTGCTTCCCGGAAGCGGGGAAAAGAGCGCGGCCCCCAACGGCGGCGGAATCCTTGGAAACATTTTTGGCAAGAAAATCGTTCAGCAAAAAGACGAAAACGGCCAAGTGATTCTTTTGCCTGACCAAAGCCAGGGCGCGCAAAATGACGCTCCCAAAAACGCGGCCCAAACTCAAGACATGAAAGAAACGCGCGAAAAGTTCCGCCAGATGCTTCGCGAAGGAAAGCTTGAAAGCCGCGAGGTTGAACTCACCGTGACGACAGGCCCCAAAGCTTCCGCCAGCGGAATCGGATTTTTTAGCGGCGGAAACATGGACGACATAGAAAACGCCATGCAAAGCATTCAGCAGATGGTGGCGGGAAACAAGAAAAAACAAAAGACTGTGACGATCGCCGAAGCGCGAAACATTCTTACCGAAGAAATTTTGGACAACATGCTTGACGCGGACAAGTGCGCCGAAATCGCCAAGGAGCGCGTCGAGCAAAGCGGAATCGTCTTTATCGACGAGATTGACAAAATTGCCGTCCACGGCGAGGCGCACGGAGGCCAGTCGGTCTCTCGCGAAGGCGTTCAGCGCGACATTCTTCCGATTGTCGAAGGAAGCCATGTCAACACCCGCTACGGAGTTGTGGACACCAAGCACATTTTGTTCATCGCTGCCGGCGCCTTTAGCTTTTCAAAGCCCAGCGACTTGATTCCAGAATTGCAGGGCCGCTTTCCCTTGCGCGTGGAATTGGATTCGCTCCACAAAGAGGACTTTAAGCGCATTTTGCTTGAGCCAAAGAACGCGCTTGTAAAGCAGTACAAGGCGCTTTTGGAAACCGAAGGCGTGAACGTTGTCTTTAGCGACGAGGCGATTGACCGAATGACTACGATTGCCGAGGACGTCAACGCCAAGGCCGAGAACATCGGAGCGCGCCGCCTGCACACGATTATGGAAAAAGTCTTGGAAGACATTTCCTTTACCGCGGACGAGCATAAGGGCGAGACGATTACGATTGACGCTTCTTTTGTTGACGAAAAGCTTAAGGACATTTCTTCTTCCGAAGACTTGTCGCGCTACATTTTGTAGCCTTGTCGCATGAATATGGCTGGCGCAAGAATTTTATTCGAGCTTTTTTGGTCTTTCTTTAAAATCGGAGCGGTGACCTTTGGCGGAGGCATTTCGATGCTTCCGATAATCGACCGCGAGCTTTGCCAAAAGAAAGGCTGGGTAACCCAAGACGAGTTGATCGACTACTACGCGATAAGCCAAGCCACGCCGGGCATCATCGCCGTAAACGTCGCCACTTTTTGCGGCCACAAGCTTAAGGGCTCTTTGGGAGCGGCTGTCTCGACGATTGCGGTTGTGGTTCCGTCGATAATCATAATTTGCCTTTTGGCCTCTTGCATCAACACTGTGGAGCAAATTCCTGTCATAAAAAAAGCGTTGATGGGAATAAACATCGCCGTGGCCGCAAACTTGTCTTATTCGATAATAAAGCTTTCGGGAAAGACCGTTTCGTCTGTGTTCACGTTCCTGCTTTTTGTCCTTGCCTTTGCCTTGGTTTACTTTTTTAAGGTCAACGTAGTCCTAGTGATTTTTTCGTCGGCCTTTTTGGGCGTCGCGATGCATTTGGCCGCGCAAAAAATGGGCGCTGACAAGACAAAAAACGCCGCCGCCTCAACAGATTCAGGGACTGAAAACGATTCCGAAGCGGGGGAGGGCAAGGAATGAGCGCTCCGACTTTGCTGGAACTTTTTTGCATTTTCTTTTACATAGGCCTTTTTACAATCGGCGGCGGCTTGGTGGCGATTACCAGCATGCAGCAAATCGTCGTGGGCCGCGGCTGGATTACAAGCGAAAAATTTTTCAACATGGTCGCGATTAGCGAAAGCACTCCCGGCCCGATCGGCGTAAACATGGCCACCTATATCGGCTACGAGTTTCACGGAACTTTTGGCGGAATCGTCGCCACGCTGGGAGAGATACTTCCGTCCTACATTTGCATTATTTTAATAGCCAAATTTTTCGCGCGCTTTCAGGAAAAGCCGATCGTAAAGGCGGCCTTTAAGACTTTGCGGCCCGCCACCAGCGGAATCGTTTTGGTGGCCTGCGCCCAGGTTTTTACCCTTGCGCTTTTGAATTTAAACGCCTTTTCTTCTGCGGCCGATTTTAGCCTTGAAGCGCTTGCGGCCCTTGTAAAATGGAAGAGCGTCGCCTTTTACGCCGCCGCGGTCCTTGCCTTGTTCTTTACAAAGGTCCACCCGATCGCCATCGTCGTTGCCGGCGCGATCTTTGGAATCGTGTTCTTGTAACGAGACTAGCGAGCGACGGCCACAGCTTGCTGTGGCTTGCGCCAAAAAAAAGTCCCGCCCAAAAAGAGCGGGACCATTTCCGATTAACGGACGATTAGAATGAACCAGCGACCGCGACGGCACACGCTACTGTGCAGCCTACCATCGGGTTGTTGCCCATTCCCATAAAGCCCATCATCTCAACGTGAGCGGGAACAGAAGAAGATCCGGCGAACTGGGCGTCAGAGTGCATTCTTCCGAGCGTGTCGGTAAAGCCGTAAGAGGCAGGGCCGGCGGCCATGTTGTCCGGGTGCAAAGTGCGTCCTGTTCCGCCGCCAGAAGCTACAGAGAAGTACTTCTTTCCGGCGAGCAAGCGCTCTTTCTTGTATGTTCCGGCAACGGGGTGCTGGAAGCGAGTCGGGTTTGTTGAGTTTCCTGTGATAGAAACGTCTACATCCTCGTGCCACATAATGGCAACGCCTTCGCGAACGTCGTCGGCGCCGTAGCACTTAACGATCAAGCGGTCGGGGTTAGATCCGTAGGGAACTTCCTTAACGACCTTGAGAGCCTTGTCGGTTCCCTGTCCGTTAAAGTAGTCAAATTCAGTCTGAACGTAAGTAAAGCCGTTGATGCGGCTGATGATCTGGGCGGCGTCCTTTCCAAGGCCGTTCAAGATTACGCGAAGCTTGTTCTTGCGAACCTTGTTGGCGTTGGCGGCGATTTTAATCGCTCCTTCGGCGGCGGCGAAAGACTCGTGTCCGGCCAAGAAGGCAAAGCACTGTGTCTCTTCGCTGAGCAAGCGGGCGCCCAAGTTTCCGTGGCCAAGGCCAACCTTGCGGTCGTCGGCTACAGATCCGGGCAAACAGAAAGCCTGTAAGCCCTTTCCGATGTTGGCGGCGGCTGTGGAACCAGTCTTGTCGCCTGTCTTTTCGGCTTCCTTGATCGCGATGGCGCTTCCCAAAACGTAAGCCCATTTTGCGTCTTCAAAACAAATCTGCTGAGTTGACTGGCAGATCTCGTAGGGGTCAAAGCCGCGGGCCTTGCAAAGATCGCGGGCCTCGTTCAAGCCGGCTTCGCCTTCCTTGAATCCATATTCTTTAAGAGCCTTGTTCACCTGAGGAATTCGGCCTTCAAAATCTTCAAATAATGCCATAGTGTCCTTCCTCCTGATTACTCTTTGCGGGGGTCAATGAGCTTGACCATGCCCTGGTCGGCTGTAACGCGTCCGTAGTGGGTGCGCGCTCCTTCGATGGCTTCCTGCGCGGGCTTTCCGGCCTTGAGGGCGTCCATCAATTTGCCAAAGTTGATGCAGTTGTAGCCGATGATCTGGTTGTCCTTGTCAACGGCGCAAGTCTCAACGTAGCCTTCTGTCATTTCCAAGTAGCGGGGGCCAGTCTTGCGTGTGGCGAACATAGTTCCAACCTGAGAGCGCAAGTTCTTTCCGAGGTCTTCCAAAGAGGCGCCAACCTTGAGTCCGTCCTTTGAGTAGGCTGACTGTGTGCGGCCGTAAACGATCTGCATGAAAAGTTCGCGCATGGCTGTGTTGATCGCGTCGCAAACAAGGTCAGTGTTCAAGGCTTCAAGCAAAGTCTTTCCGATCAAGATTTCGCTGGCCATGGCGGCTGAGTGAGTCATTCCAGAGCAGCCGATTGTTTCAACCAAAGCTTCTTCGATGATGCCGTTCTTTACGTTCAAAGAAAGCTTGCAGGCGCCTTGCTGGGGGGCGCACCAACCGATTCCGTGCGTAAATCCAGAAACGTCTTCAATTTTTTTTACCTTGACCCATTCTCCCTCTTCAGGAATCGGGGCCGGTCCATGATACGCGCCCTTAGCCAAGGGACACATATGTTCCACTTCCGCAGTGTAAGTCATGTTTCGCTCCTATAAGATATAGTATAGATAAATTAGCGCATTTTGCAAAAGTTTTCAAGACGCAAGGCTTTGAGAGCCTTCGTTTTTGGCCGCTTTTTTGTCCAAAACAAAGCCCAAAACGCAAAGAATGACGCCGCAAAGGGCTGTCACCGCTCCAGAAACCTTCATATGGCAGAAAATTCTTGTCGCATAAGACAAAATGGCCTCGTAAACGCCTTTGTGAATGTTGGGTCCGGCCGCTTCGGAGATGATTTCCGGCAAAACCGCGGCAAAGAGCGCTCCAATCGCCAAAAGCAAGAGGCCGTCAACAATGGCCGGAATCGAAATGTACTTGAACATGGCAAAAACGTTCTTGTTTATCAAGAAAATGGCCAAGGCCAAGATGGCGCAAATTGCGATGAAGAAGATGAACATCTTCAATTCAAGCCAAGCGGCGATCGCTTTTACGGCGTCAAGGGCTTGTGAACCTTCCGCTTTGACTTCGTCAAGGCTTGCGGTGATTTTGGGAAGCGCTGTCTTGAGCGAATTCTCAACCGCAGAATCCATTCCGCTTCTGTCGACAGTTTCTCCGGTGTGCTTTTCGTACAAGTCGACCGATTTGTACAAGACCTTTTTTACGTCGGCCGGGTTCACTTCAAGCGTGGATTTTGTTCCCGCCAAATAATCGACGACTTCTACGCCGTATTTGTCAACAAAGGCCGACATTTCGGGCGAGGCCAAAAGGTCCGCGACGAATTCCGGGCTTGCGTCGACTCCGGCTTGTTTAAGGCAGTCCTTTACAATTTCGTTGAGGTCGAGGTCCTGCAAGTCTTTCGAGTTGAAGTTGAAGTCAAAGTTTTCAAAGTCCGTTCCCTCAAATGACAAATTTGTCAACTGGGCGACTTGCTCTCCGGGATAAAAGAGGCCGCCCTTGCTTTGGGGGAGGGCCTTTGATACAGGCTTTAGCGCCTTTGACGCTATGTTCGTGATTGTGGAATAGCTAAAGTTGAAGCGGACCACTCCAAGAATCAGCGTGAACAAAAGGCAGAGCGCGAAGACTATGCTTAGCAGTACAGAAAAAAACTTTTTCATAAAAACTCCTTTTTTTTATAAAAAAATCCCGCGCTCGCGGCGCGGGATTACGGTTACCAGTTTTCGGCGCTGATTTCAAAGAAGCTTTGCGGATGGGCGCAAACGGGGCAGGCGGCCGGAGCCTTTGTTCCGACTACGATGTGTCCGCAGTTGCGGCATTCCCAAACCTTTACTTCGCTCTTTTCGAATACCTGGGCAGTCTCGACGTTCTTTAGAAGGGCGCGGTAGCGTTCCTCGTGGCGCTTTTCGATCGCTCCGACCATGCGGAATTTTGCGGCCAAAGCCTTAAAGCCTTCTTCTTCGGCGGTTTTGGCAAAGCCTTCGTACATGTCGGTCCACTCAAAGTTTTCGCCGTCGGCAGCCGCTCCCAAGTTTTGGGATGTGGTTCCCAAGCCGCCCAATTCCTTGAACCACATTTTGGCGTGCTCTTTTTCGTTGTCCGCCGTGGCCAAGAAAATGGCCGAAATTTGCTCAAAGCCTTCCTTTTTTGCCACGCTGGCAAAGTAAGTGTACTTGTTCCTAGCCTGAGACTCGCCGGCAAAGGCGGCCTGCAAATTCTTTTCCGTCTGCGTTCCCGCGTACTGATTAGCCATAGTTTCCTCCATAAAACAATTGTAAGTTGCCTTATATTCTACCACAGTTTGCGCGATTTTGCTAGAACTTTTTGTTATTCGCGCGTTTTTCGCGGGGGCTATAGATTAAAATATTGATTTATACTATAATCTACCTACACTCAAGTTTTCAAACAATATGGAGAATGTTATGAAAAAAATCATTTTGCTTTTGACAGCGGGCCTTTTGGCTTTGGGCGCGGCTTGGTCATACAATCCGCCTGTTCAGGGAGAGAATCTCTTTTACCTTAGCCACCCCGAGCTTATCACAAGCGGAAACTCAGTGGCCGGCGGCGGAATCGAATCCGTTCTTCCCGCCAGCGGAACTTTGAATCCGGCCCTTATCGGCTTGGAAGAGCGCGTAAGCCTTGACTTGGGCTACACGGCCATGTTCAACAGCTTGGACGAATCTAAGGGAAACAAAAAGTACGCGCAGGCTTTTGGAACGGGAATCATCATTCCCACGGACTGGGCCGCTTTTGGCGGAGAGATTCAGGGAATCTTCAGCGAATTTTACAACATGCCGCTTGGAAACAGCATTCACTTTAAGACTTTCGCCGCCAAGCAGTTTATGGACAAGCTTTACATCGGCGTTGGCCTTGGCTTTGGATACGAGACAAAATTCCACAAGGACTGGATGTTGACCGCCGACGTCGGCGCCATTTACGATTTTGGCGATTTGGGCTTCTTGAAGAACTTCCGCGTGGCCGCCAGCGCCAACAATCTTGGAAAAACTTTGGCCTCTGACCGCAACTGGCAGGGCTATCCTTCAATGTTCACCTTTAGGGGAGGCGCCGCCGCCGAATTGGTTCAAGTCAAAAACTTTGTTTTGGGCCTTTCTTTGGATGTAACCACTCCGCTTTTCATGAATTTAATTATTGACTCTGGAATCCAAATGCGCATTTGCGATTTCGTTCAGATCAATTCCTCTTGGGAATGGAATGCGGAAGAGGCTTGGGACGGCCACAATTCTTGGATCCCGACTCTTGGCGTGATTTTCAAGTTCAACATTGGAATGGGAAAGAGCGATTTTGTAAAGAAGCATGATTGGACCAAGAGCGAGCTTTGTCCGTCTGTCGCTTGGAAGAACGTTGACAAGGACATCAACATGGTCAGCGCGGGCGCCGTTTTGCGCTTGGGCCAAAAAGACAGGTCTGGTCCGGACATCGAGCTTGAATAGTCGGGCAGGCCCCGCGGCTTTCGCGGGCGCCCCGAGCATTTTTTACTAAATTGGGAGTGTTTGTATGAAAAAACTTCGCGTTGCTTCTTTATTCTTGATTGGCGGACTGGCCGCGGCCCTTTTTGCGGCTGACGCGTCCAACCAGCCAAAATATATTTCTCCGAACAACGACGGCGTGCAGGACAACTTGGAAGTCAAATTCAGCGTCAAGGACAAAAGCAAGATTTTTGGCTGGTCCTTGGTCATCGAGGACGCCAGCGGAAAGGTCGTTCGCACGATCGGAAACAAAGTGGCGCTACCGACTTCGTTCAACGCCAAAAAGTTTTTAAAGCAAATCGCTTCCAAAAAGCAGTCGGTGGAAGTTCCGCCGGTAGTCGTTTGGAACGGAGCCTTCGACAACGGAGAAACCGCTCCCGACGGCGAATATTTTTATTACATCACCGCGACTGACGAGCGCAAAAACCAGAACTCCACAAAAAAGCTTCCGGTTATCGTAAAGAACGCGCCGCCGGTCGTCAAGCTTTCGGTTTTGCCCGAAGGCCAAAGAATTTTTGGAGAAGGCGACAAGCCGGAATTCGCTTTTGGCCAGGAAGGCTCAAAGGAAGACAAGTGGACGGCCAAAATCGAAGCCGCCGACGGCAAGGTTGTCCGCAATTACGTTTGGACAAACTGCCAGCCCACGTCGTTCACTTGGCCTGGAACCGACGACAAGGGAGTGATCGTCGCCGACGGCGTTTACAAGTACACGATCACCGCCACCGACCGCGCCGGAAACTCTGCCTCCGCCGAAGTTGCCAACATCATCTTCTCGGCCGAAAAGCCGGAGACCAACATTATGGTCGCGGGCTCAAGGTATTTTTCAATTCCGTCAAAGAGTCCGATTTCTTCGGTCAAGCTTGACGTTGTTATCCCGGAGCCCAGGCGCGGAAGCGGAAACGCTCTTGTAAATTGGAGCGTGGACATTTTGAACAAGGGCGGAAACGTTGTCAAAAGCTGGACAGGCCAGCGCGGCGACGTTCCTCCTAAAGAAATTGTTTTTGACGGAAAGAACCAAGACGGAGCGCAAATTCCTGACGGCGAGTATTACGCCCGCGTCAACGCCGAATATTTGAACGGCTACAAGACGCCCACAGTCAATTCGCCGATCTTTACTTTTGACACGCTTTCTCCCGCCGCGACTTTGGTTTCTTACGACGAAATCTTCAGCCCTGACGGAGACGGAACAAAGGACGTCTTTACCCTCAAGCAGAGCGCCGACAAAAAGGGCGGGGCGCCCGTCCGCAACTGGACAGGAAAGATCGTAAGCGCCCAAAGCGGAAAGACTGTTTACGAGTATAAGTTTGGAAGCAACCTGCCTGAGAATGTTTCTTGGA
Source organism: Treponema sp. (assembly GCA_045131275.1). Classification (GTDB taxonomy): domain Bacteria; phylum Spirochaetota; class Spirochaetia; order Treponematales; family Treponemataceae; genus Treponema_D. The sequence continues at coordinate 4,765 of JBGUQT010000036.1, read as the reverse complement.
ACGGCTTGGACGAAAGCGGAAACCTCTGCGCCGACGGCGGCTACAACTACGAGCTTTCGGCGAGCGACTTGGCCGGAAACTCCTTTGCCGTAAAGACCGAAAAAGCCTTTACCCTTGACACTTCAAAGACCGAGGTAATGCTCGCCGCGAGCGACCGGGCCTTTAACCCAAACGGCAAGCGCAAGTCTGTCGCCTACACGAGCGTCCTAAAAGCCAGCGCCGTCAAGTCTTACAATTTTGAAATAAAGAATTCAAGCGGAGTCGTTGTCTTTGCCCTAAAGGGAAGCGGCAACGTTCCCGGAAAAATAAACTGGAACGGAAAGTCCAGCGCCGGCCTTCTTTGCGACGACGGCGTTTACACGGCTTCCATCTCCATCGAGTCGGTGAACGGTTCGTCCGCCCGCGCCGACGCAATGCCGGTTCAAATCGACACAAAGGTTCCCAGCGTTGAAATCGCCTTGGCCGACACAATCTTTAGCCCTGACGGAGACAGCCGCAAGGATGCCCTTAAGGCCTCGGCCTCCAATTCCACCGACGAAGACTTGTGGACCGCCAACATTGTTGACGCCAAGGGCGCTCTTGTAAAGTCTTTTGAATGGAGCGGAAAGGTTCCCGCCAAATTTGAATGGGACGCCCGCGACGACAACGGCAACAAGGCGCCCGACGGAACTTACTCGCTTGTAGTGAGCTCGACTGACAAGGCCGGAAACGAATTTAGCAAAAAGTTCGACAACATCGTAGTTGACACCCGCCCCACAAGCGCTTACGTAACGACGGCCTTGCCTGGAATCAGCCCTGTGTCCAAGACCGGCTTGACCAAGCAGACCTTTGGCGTTCGCTTGGCCCTCAACGAAGGAATAGAAAAGTGGTCGTTTGAAATCGTCGACGCAAAGGACAAGGCCGTTTACGCCTATGACTCCAGCGCCAAGACAATTCCGGCCAGCTTTGTTTGGGACGGCAAGGACAAGGATCAAAAAAATCTTGAAGGAACGTTCGCTGGCCGTCTAAAGATCGACTATGTAAAAGGAAACCATGTTGACGTAAAGACAAGCGCATTCATTTGTTCGGTAACGCCGCCGGCCTTGACGGTAAGCGTCGCTCCCGAATTCTTTAGCCCCGACAACGACGGAACCGACGACGACTGCTTTATCTCGTTGAGAGGCTCGGCCGCCAACGGAGCCAAGCTTGTAAGCTGGTCTTTTGACATCAACAATCCTGTTGAGACTAAAAAGCCCGGCGCCTTCTGGAAGACAAGCGGAACGGAAAAAATCACGCCTCAAATCATTTGGGACGGCCTTAGCAACACCAGCGTTGAAAAGAACGGAAAGGCCGAGCGCGTTCAGTCCGCGATGGATTATCCCTACGTCTTTACTGTAACCGACAGCCTTGGCCTTACAAGCGTAAAGACTGGCGTCATTCCCGTTGACATCTTGGTAATTCCAGACGGAGACGTTCTTAAGATGGCCGTTCCGTCAATCATATTCCGAAGCAACCACGCGGACTTTAAGACCGCCGAAGAAGCGCCGGGAAGCCAGGTCACAAAGGCCCAGGCCGACAACAACAAGCGCGTTCTTAAGCGCGTCGCCGAGATTCTAAAGAAATTCCCGGACTACACGGTAACCGTCGTCGGCCACGCCAACAAGACAGGCGCCGCCGGAGAGGACGAGACTTTGTTGAATCTTTCAAACTTGCGCGCCGCCTTTGTAAAGGAGCGCTTGGTTGAATACGGCATCAAGGGCGAACGCCTCAGCTCCGAAGGAAAGGGCGGAAGCCAGCCCGTCGCCGACTTTAGCGACACGGCCAACTGGTGGAAGAACCGCCGCGTAGAATTTATATTGCACAAGTGAGTTACAAAATGAAAAAGGCGGGCCAAGCGGTCCGCCTTTTTTTTTGCCTTACTTCAACATGTCTTTTGGGATTTTATAAACGCTGCCGCAATTTTTGCAGCTGACTTCTATCGGGTCGGGGTCGTTGGCCAGAATGTCCTCCAGCTCGGCCTTTCCAATGTGCTTGATCGAGTCGGCGAAAGCCGCCGCGTTGCAGGGGCAGTCAAACACGATGTCGCGCTCCAAAACGATTTTTGGGTCAAACTCGCGGAAAAGCCCCTTGATGAGCGGCTCGCGCGTTTGTCCTTCGCTGAACCATTGGCCGAGCGAAGGGCAGGCTCCAAAAGCGCGTTCGGCGTTTTGAACCAGCGCCTCTTGCTTGGCGGCGGCGTCAACCTTGTTGTCTTCCTTTACGCCTCCCACGGCCGGCAGCGCCTGCATAAAGAGGCCGCCCGCTCCGATTACGCGGCCCTGTTTGTCAAACTGGATTCCCGTGCTAAAGGCGGTGTTGGTTTGCTCGGACTTGGCAAAGTGCCAGGCCAAGTCTTTTGCGATGTTGCGGAATTTAATTTCGGTCGTGCCGGTTTGCGGCGCCTTGGCTCCTTCTATGTCGCGGGTGATAGAAACTATTCCGCCGCCAAAAAAGTCGGTCAAGTCCCAAGATGTTATCTCATGTTCGATAGGGATTCTGTCCTGAAAAATGTATCCGCGCACGTAGCCGCTAGAGTCCGCCTCGACGGAAAATCCGGCGGCAGGGCCGTCAGTGTCGTAGCGGAAAGTCAAATGCTCGCGGCCCTTCATGGTTTGGATCATAAGCGCGGCGCAAAGCTCCGCCTGGCCCAAAATCAAGGTTTCCAAAATGCCCAAGTTGTGCTGGGCCCGCATTTGGTTCACCATTCGGGTGCCGTTGTAAAGGGCGCCGCGGAACATTCCGTCTCCGGCGACAAAAACCGTCATGCCGTCCTTTTCGACGCCTTCAAGTTTTGCCAACAATTCTTTGTCTTGAATCTCTTGCCTTATCATTCTTGCTTCATCCTTGTTTCGCATTCAATTCTGGCCGCGGCCATTTCTTTGTCGGTCGGAATCCATTCGTATTTTTCTTTTAGCGCGCGGGCGGCCAAAAGCGCGTCGCCTTGTTCGGCCTCAAGCGCGGCTTCCCGGTCGGCCAAAAATTCCTTTATGGAGCAAGGCTCCTCTTGGCTTTTTAAATCGAGGCCGGTTACAAGCCAACGGTTCTTTGCGAATGTGAGCGACACCGTTCCCAAAACTTTTTCAACGCTTATGTCGCTTTGCGCCCCTTCGTTGTAAACCCTGTAATAGCTGACGTTCAAGAGCGCCGTTTGTCCGTTCTTGACTTTGAGCGCGGCGGGCTTTTGCTTTAGGGTGGGGGCGGACTTTCTGTTGTCGGCTTCTTTCATGTTGGAGGAATCGGAGCCCAGCGCGAAATTTGTGATTCCGTAAATCCACTTGTCGCTGAGATCCGGCCTGTAAACGTAAATCTCCGGCGTCACCGTTCCGACAGTTTTGCTAAAGGTGTCGCGCATTTTGCTTGACACGTGAACGTTGGCGGTGGACTTTATCAATTGGGTCGCTTCTTTTCCTTTTGACGACTCTTGCATCAAAATTGTGTTCATCGAGTGGAAGCCGCTAAAGAAAAGTTCGGCCGTCTCGCGCTCGCTCAAAGAAATAGTCGTCGGCCGCATAAGCTTGTCCCTTCTAACCGAACGGCCAAAGAAAAGGCTTATGGCAATCAAGAAAACTCCAAAAATAAAAAGCGCGCGGTTCCGCCTTAGGCTGCGGCTGGCCTTGGCCTTGACGGATTTTTTATGCAAAAGGCGGCGGGCTTCTTCTTCAAAATCTTTTTGGCTCGCGCTGGCCTTACGCTCAACGCCGTGAACGCTTCCGTCGGGAGCCAAGCCCAATTCCGCGGCCAATTCGGCAAGGCAAAAGTCCTTGTCTAGCCATTCTATTTTGGGGGAACTGTCGTTTGCGCCGGGAACGGATTGTCCGTCGCCCGCGGCTTTTTGGCTAAGGCCGGATTCCTGCATTTTTGATTCAAAAGCCGCGCTTCCGTATTCAAGCGCGTATGAAAGCTGGCCGCTTAGCCTTTCGTTGGCTCCGTTCACTTTGTTTTTGAGCGGAAGGTATCGCGCGTCAAGTATGTCGGCTTGCCGTTCCTCCAAATCTTGAGCGGGGAAAGGGAAGTCGCCGCAAAGCGCTTGGTAAATCAAAACGGCGCGTATGTAGGCCACGGCGCGCGCTCCGGATAAATTCTTGTCCTGCCAAACGGCCTGCAATTTTGCGTATTCTTCGGCGGCCGCGTTGTGGGCGGCAAATTCAAAAACATTTTGCGGCAAGAACAAGAGGCTTGCGCCATTTTTTGTTTCTTTGTATAAAACGCCGCCCGCTCCGTTTGCCGGAAGCTCGCGCCCTTCGATTGACGCTTGGCGGACGCAGGCCGCGTAGGCAAAGACCGCGCGCGCTTTTTGGCCCGAGTCGTCTGACTGCATTATGGCCAAAAGCGGCCGGCCGCCAAAGCCCTTTCCGGTGAACAAAACCTGGCCGCTTTCTTTTTCCGCTTCGGTTCCGTCAAAGCGGAAAGGCTTGAAAGAAAATCGCGCGTCCGGCGCAAAGGCCCCGGCGGCGCATTCGGCCAAAATGCCTTCTTCGTTAAGGTTAATCGCCGACTGAATTTTTCCAAACGCGGCTTCGCTCAAAAGCGAGTTTAGTATTGTCTGCTTTTCTGTGGACGCGGCTATGTTCATGCCTACAGAATAATGCAAAGTCGCGATTATTGCAACAAGCGCGTTCTATTGACACGCGCGATGGGGGGGGGGGTATTATAGTAAGAATGAACTGACCCCAAATTTTAGGACAGTTTAAGCGGCCAGCTCGCTTGGAGCTTTCCAGCCGAGTTTTTGTTGGACGCGCTCATTATT
>JBGUQT010000035.1:0-14230 GCA_045131275.1 Treponema sp. | reverse complement strand
TTCTCTTTTTGCGTTTGCCTTGCTTTTCGCTTCTTGCGACGCGGGTTTGGGCGAGTCTGTAGACACAAGCGCGCCTACCGTCGCCATAACCGCTCCAGCCAGTTCCGCAGTGTTGGCCGGCTCTTTTAAGGTGGAAGGCACCTGCTATGACGACAAGGCTTTGGCCAGCGTTGTGGTCACTTTAAAGAACGCCGCCACGAGCCAAGAGATTGGAAGCTACAACGCTGTAATAGACAAAAATTCTTGGGCGCTGGAATTGAACCAGCCGGTAGACGGCAAGTATCCGTTAATCGACGGAACATATTCTATTGACGTTATTTGTAACGACGCCGCCGGCCGAAAGAGCGGCGTGGCAAGCCGAATTTTTGAAGTTGACAACACGGCGCCTGTTTTTTGCGTCACAAGCCCCAACTCGCTTAACATAAACGACCCGGCCGCCTATGGCCGCAGCGTAAAAATCAAGGGCGAGATTGCGGACGACCACTCCATAAAGCAAATGGACATCCGCGTCTTTAGAGCCACTAACGGCGGCGTAGCGGAGATTACCGGCGAGTTGGCAAAGACCAGCTTTAGCGGCTTTGAGACCGCCGGCGGAACGGAAGTCAAAATCGCCCAGTATTATCCCGACGATCAAATTCCGGCCGCGGACAGCGACGACTATCCTCTTTACAAAAACTACATGGCGATGTACGGCGGCGCCGCTATCGGCGACACAGTCTCATTTTACATATTCCCGTTCTTGACCGATGTAGCCGGAAATAAAAGCGAAATTTGCTACATTCAGACTCAGCTGAAAAAATTGGCCAGCGACACTTGCAACGTGGAAACCACCAGCGATTCTTTGCAGACCGCCCAACTTAAGAAAATTGTCAACGGCAGCTACAGCCTTAACGAGTTGGACACTGGAAAGATGATCCAGATTTTGGACGGAAGCTTTGTCCAGACAACAACGTCATACGATTACTTGGCAAAAATGAAGCAAGACGCGCCTGGAATAAGCGCGGACGCGTTTTTGCTTGCCATGAGCGTAAACGCCAACAACAGCCCTATGTTTGAATTTGGCGGCTACGCGATTGACCTGACTCCTCAGGAAAAGTATATTTTTACTGAAACCAGTCCGGGCGGACAAATAAGCGTCCGCATTAGCGCGGGCCTTGACGGAACGCCGGTAAAGCCCAGCAGCCTTAATGTTTGCCTATGGGAGTGCGACGAATTTTTGGCCTTGAATCCTGGCGCCGACATGGAAAAACCCGCGACGGCCAACTACAGTTCGGCAAAAGGCGACTTTACCGTAACGGACGGAACGACTCCCGTGGCCGATTTGCCGCAAAGCGTCACAAACGGAACATATACCGTAACATTGCCGAACGACTTGGTTGGAGGAAGCCACTACCGCTTAAGGGCCTTTGGCGTTGACGACGATGGAAACGAATTGTATTCCGACAGCGTTTACGCCTTTATGGTTACAATAAGCGCCAACGCTCCGTCAGTCGATTATGACGGCCAGTTCTTTGTAAAAGCCGAGGCGATTAACAACGGGACATCGGCTTCAGACTGCTATGAGGCGGTCATTGACATACAAGACACGACGCAAATGGCCATGACGGGCGACAAGAGCTATGTTCAGATCACTCCAGCCTTGTACACAGGATATTACGCTTCTAAAAACCAGCTTGTGGACCCCAAGACCGGCCAGGCGGTTGTCAATCCTGTTTGGACAGGCGCCCCGGTTCAAATTCCAGGCGCGAACATTGTGGAGATAGGTTCCGGAACTGGAATTTACCAGGCCAAATACAAGATGAATCTTTTTGACTTGGCCGCCTATCCTGCTAAAAACTATACGGTCGCGCTAAAAATCATGGCAAAGAACGACGTTGCCAGTTCTGAAAACACAACATATCTTTTTTGGGCGGACAACGCCAATCCTGTATTGGCGATAAACACTCCGGACAATGACGCCAAGATTTACGAAACGGATCCAAATTATGCCGCCAATACTTACACCGCTCGCGGAATTTGGAACGACGATGGAGGCTCGGGAACTTACCGCTTGTGGAAATCTACGACAGAAACAAGCGCTCCGACATTCACATATGCACAGGCTTCAAATCCTGTCGACCCAAGCGTGATTTATTACGAAAAGAAGGCCGCGGATTCCTATATTCCTCTTGGAACCTTAAAAGACGGAACCGATGTCAGCGGCTATTATACTTTGTCTTGGACAGGGGATTGGACTGAAGTTGAGGGCGTGTCAAAAACCGCCTCGCAGACAAACTGGAACGCTCCGATTGATGTTGTAGAAAGCGTCAACCAAAAGATTAGTTTTATCGCCATGGACGCGGTTGGAAAGCTTAGCGGCGTTCAGACAAGGACGGGAATCTCTTATGACTTTGGCGTTCCAGCGCTAAAGCTTATCGCCGAGCCTGGAGCGTCAGCCAACGTTACGGTGCGGCAGTATTACACCGCTACTGTCAATGACACGCTCGTCTCATATTTGCCGTTTGCGATACAGGCGCAGGACGGCTATCAAATCAATTCACTTGATATAAAGGTCACGGTAAACGGCGCCGCCGCTGCCGCCGGCTCTTATGAGGTGGAGAACACAAGCTCTGACACAACAACGATTGTAAAGACCGTAAAAATCAAGGCCGACGCGTCAACAGGAATTGGCGACGGCGTTTGGGCCATAAGCGCTTTGGCGCGCGACGCGGCAGGAAGGACTAGCGCGGTTAAGGTTGACGATGCCGGCAATCCGGTCTATACAGAGCTTGCCGCTACAACGGTTGACTGCGTAAAGCCGGCCCCTGTGAATTACAGCTCCAATACAGAAATCGCTTTTGGCAAGAACGCCGACGGACTCAGAAGCGCTTGGTACAAAGACGGCACTTTGACTGTATGGGGCAAGTTTAGCGAAAAGACTAGCGGTCTTGCCACCGTTTATTATTGGCTAAAGTATCCCAGCAGAACAGGCGACATTCCCACAGATTTGACTGTGACGCATGACGGTTTCGCCGCTATTGGCGGAACGACAGGCGACGGCATTCAATATAAAATAATGCCCTCAAATTTTGAACAAAGCGTTCCAGGCGCAAGTTCCATGACGCACAACTTCCTTTATGTCCAGGCGGTTGACCAAGCGGGCAACAAGAGCGATGTCGTACCTTACGAAATAAAGGAAGACCAAACACCGCCGACAGTTGCCGCCGCATGGTATAAAAACGGCGACTCGTCGCTTTTGGAGGCATCAGGCAGCGTGGTTACCAACGCCAAAGCCGACATGACTCTTTACGGCGCCGTAAGCGATGAATTGAGCGGAATGAATTCGCTTTCGTTCAAGCGCCAGTATGTTGGCGAGCAAACAAAGGAAGAAGAGCCGATAACGGCGACGATATATTACTCTAAAAAGACTTATTCAAGCGCCGCCGACTACGAGGGCGCGCCTGACGAAGATTGGTCTACGACATGCGACGCGCCAAAGTCTTGGAAGGCGGTAATTGCGCAAGCCAATCTAAAAGACGGAGACCTTTATGTAACAGCCAGCGACGCCGCCGGAAATTCCAGCGAGCAAAAGGCTTTTGCTCTTGTCGTAGACACAATGCCGCCGACTATAGACATGACCTCTCCAAGCACGATTTTGGCAAGTTTGGAAAGCGACACGACTAAAGTTCCAACCAACATAAACGGCAGCGTGACCTTTAAGGGAACCGCCATGGACACAAACGGCTTGGCCGAAGTCGCGATATACACTTCTATTGTTAATTCAAGTGATGATTCAAAATGGACGCAACTGGGCTCGACGCTGACAGAAAACAAGGATATGTACAGTTGGAAATCCGCGGCGTTGCAGGCGTCAAAAAAGAGCGGCAGCTCTTTTGAGATGTTCGGCTACGCGGATCTTTATAACGGTATTTCCAAGCCTCTTTATGTAAAAGTTCGGGCAAAAGACAAGGCTTCTAACCAACAGGAAGTTGTCTACAAGTACATGATTTCTCCCGACGGAGACAGGCCCAAAATCACAATCACCAACGTCGCGTTGGGAAACATGAAGCCTGATGCATCGACGGGAATTGTTGATTACGCCTTGCGAACCGGCACCAGCGACATTTACGGAAGCGTTTCTGACGACGACGGAATGGCAAAGATTGAATATTCAGAAGACAACGGAAGCACTTGGAAAACTCCGACTGTTTCTGGAACCTCATTCACAATTAGCGGCTTGGCTGACGGAAAGCACACCTTGATTTTTAAAGTCAAGGACGGAGCGGGAACGGAATTCACGACTTCTTCCGCCGCAAGCTATGTTTCGCCAAAACTTTACGGAAAAAACAACGGAGAAGATTCCGGAGCCTTTGAATACGGCGACACCCAGCTTTATGTTAAGATAGACACCCAGGCTCCCACTACAAACGAAAAGACCTTCCAGCGATACAGCGCCGCGGCCGGCGAGTACAAAGCTGCTGACACGACTTTGGGAACTGTCGGAGGCGATTTTGAAAAATTCCAATACAACGTTTACGCTTACGACACCAACGGCATAAAGAGCGTCAGCTTTACAATAATAGTTGACGAAACCGGCGAAAACGACATTAAAAAAACGGCGACAGAAAGAAAAGGAACAAAAACCATTGACGGCGTTGAATACGAGTATTTTGAAGTGCCGGATATCGAAGTAAGCGGACTTGCAACCGGAACTTACAACAACGTCAAGATTGAAATTGAAGACACCGCGGGCCTTGTAAAGACCGACACAATGCAAATTGTTGTTGACAACACGCCGCCCACTATTGAAGTGAAATCTCCCGTTAGCGGCAAGCGCGTTTTGGGTTCTGAGACAACTGTATACGGCGAAGTGAGCGAGTCTGGAACGACAACTATTGGCTCAAAAGAGCTTTCGACCGTTTACTACGCCATTTGTCCGATCGCAAAGGGCGAAACGGTAAATGGCAAAACGGTAACGACCTTGCCGCAAAGCTTTGACAAGTATTATGACGTGACAAAAGGCGAATATGTCATGTTGGACGTCTCTATAAGCCAGGGCGACGCGGGAAAAAACTACGGCTACCAGATTTTCCAAGACGCCAGCGCTTATTGGAGCGTAAGTTTTGACGGAGACATTGGCGCCTTGACAGGAACCCACGCTCCAAAATTGAACGACTATTTGGTTTCTTACGGAATTACAACTGCCGAAGAAATCGCCAAAGATGAAAACCCATTTGAGGATTTGATTCGCTTTTACGTATGGATAAAGTCAGTGGACGCTGTTGGAAACTTTACGGAAATTTCTCATGAAGTCAAAGTGGACCCGCAGGGCGACAGGCCTGAAATAGCTTTTGTTTACCCTGAGTCAAACGGAAAGAGCGTCGGCGGAACCGTAGACCTTAACGGCGACGTGACAGACAGAGCGCGCTCGAACCCGGCCAAATCCGACACAGTATGGCTGCAAATAATTTCCAAAAAAGAAAGCCCGGATGGTTATGAGTACGACAATCCGCCAAAAGAGGAACCGAAAAAATTCAATGTAACCGCCGCCGACGTCCAGCATTGGGTTGGATACAAAGACAAAAATGGCGCTCCCCTTTACAATGTTTACAAGATAAAGTCTTGGAAATTTGACGATCCAAACACTGCTGTCGATGAAAGTCTTGAAAACACGGCCCTTACCGAATCTCAAGCGGCTAGCGTGACTGACGACACCGCCGCGGAATACGGAATAAAGGCGGATTTTGGCGGAACCAACTGGAAACTTTCCATTAACAAAGCGCAAGAGTTTAATGGTGATGGAGATGTCACCAACGACATCGCGGTTCGCGCCTACGCCTACGGCTATGGCGGAAAGTCTGGCGGCCTTGGCGGAAAGCTTAGCGCTCCTGTTTATCGCGTAATGACCTTTGACTCGGCCGCGCCAAAAATGAGCGACCGCTATCTGCGCCAGTACAGTGGAACAAATGTTTCGGCAAGCCGGCTTTATTTGGACAATACTTATATACGAGACAAGAACGAAAGCGGCGCAAGCGACACTTGGTACGTAACGTTTACGCTAAAGGATGACGACAAAATCGGCAAGGTTGGCTTTAGCGACGTGGACGGCCCAGCCGCCAAAAACGCCCGCAAGGCTGTTTCTGAGTGGGGAGATGTTTGCAAGGACATCTCGGCCAATCAAGACTGGAGCGAGGTGGCCGTAAAGTATCCGTTGACAAAGCACACTAACGATGGCGACGTTGGAAAGGAAACCATTTATGTTTACTACGAAGATGCCCAAGACCAAAACCCAGGCAACGGCAGCTATGCTTTTGCCGTGAACCATGACAATGTTAAGCCTGTGTTGACCACTGAAGGCTCCGACTATAAAATCAATCCCAGCGTCTTTAACGCGGACGGTTGGTATACGCTTGGCTCTAGAGTCAACGAAGACACTGTCGCGGGGGGCGACCAGTCCGGCTTTAAGCGCGTGGTTGTGTATTTCTTGCGAAGCGGTTCCAAAAAAGTATACGACCCGATGTATTCAAAATATTATAAAGTCGGAAGCGATGACGTTTATTACACAAAGACAGACGCCAGCGGCGTTGTTTTTAACGAAGGCCTTTACTGGAAGAAAAAGAGCGTTACCGTTACCGGCGACAAATTGACTTGGACAACGGGCGGCGACGCAAACGTTCATGTTGGCGGACTTGTAAAAATCGCAGGCGTCAATTACAAGATTACCGCTTTGGCGGATGGCTCGTCCGAGCCGGCAGTAACGGGCGTAAATATCGAAAGCGAGACAGAGTATTCCGGCGCCACCGTAGACGCATACTTTGCCCTTGGAAATGTTGTTGACAATGATACTATAGAAAGCCAGGGCGACAGTTTTGCAAGAAACGGGACGCCAGGCTACGGTTACGGCTATGGAATTGTAACGGAGAACCAAGCGGACGCACACGCCAACGATGACGGCGACCGCATGATAGAAAAGGTTAACAAAAGCGGAAGCGCGACCAATTGGGAAGCGTGGATAAATTCCAAGAACATCCCTGACGGCCCGATCGACATTTGCTACACCGTTTACGACTTGGCGGGAAACTATTCGTCAGGAAGCGTCACCAACGCGGCGAACGGAGCCTTTGTTTCTAACAACGCTCCTAGAATCACAAACGTTGCGGTAGGAACTGACTACAACGGCAACGACAGCATTGACGCGGGCGAAAGCTACAAATGGTTCCAGACAAGCAAGAAGTCTTGGGAAGAAGCCTTGGAGACTATAACGATTCAAGGAGAGACCGCTGGAGCCGCTTACATAACCGCCAAGGGCATGACAAAAATCATGCCGGAAATCATCGGCGGAAACGGCAACTTGTATTACTCTTGGTCTTACCCGATAACCGCCAGCCAGTCTGCAAGCGGCTACAATACGACCGCCTTTATGTTAAAGGACACTGGAACAAGCGCAAGCCGCGAAGACCAAGCGGTTGCCAAGAGCGGAGACATAACCTTGCAGGTTGGCGACTTAAACAAAGCCTTAAAGGGAACCGGCAAGTATGAATTTAAGGTTTACGACTCAACCGAAGAAACCGTCTACGGCTCAAGCGCGACTGCAGCCACGGCCTCTAGCCAGCATGCCGACATAACCTTGTACATGGACAACCAGGTTAAAGATGAAGACGCGCCTACAGGAAAAATCCACCGCTTCCATTGGAGCGGCATAAACGACAACTCCATTTACAACTCAAAAGATGCGGAAGACCCCAAGGATTTGCCCGGCCACATTGAGTTGGAAACGGAACTTCCAGCCGTGTTCAAGACAACAGCTGCGACGGATTACCAGGCTGGTTATACTGCCGGCGGAGTGACATACCCCGCGGCGCAAATGGACCGCGACCCCAAGGTTAGCGGCAAGATCGTAATCCGAGGAAGCGCCTACGACAAGATTCGTTTGGACAGCCTTTATATGAAGCTGCCTGGCTTTACGGGCTTTGCCGACTTTAAGCCCGTCGCCTCTTATGACCAAGCCGCGGGCAAATGGAAAGACAGCGACGATGAAGCTACGCCCATAACGGTTGCCGCCAACGGCTGGCGCTTTGATGTTACAAACAACCTCTTTACGGCAAGCGGCCACTACGTCTCTTGGGAATTGGAATTGGACACAAACAAGTACAATGGCGGAAGCGCTCCCGCGGCCACCAATGTTTTGTTTGAGTTTATGGCAAAAGACAAGGGACTTCCCACGATTCCGACAAGCGGAGATGCAAAATACACCAGCGTTGACGGAACAACTGGATATCCCGCGACAGCGTATAACAACAAAAAGCCTTCTAGCGGAACGGCCGCGGAGACAAGCGCGGTTTACGCCACTAACGAGCAAGCCGCTAAAGGAAAGTATTACTCAACCGCAGCCTTTGCCGCCGCCGACGCTAGCGACGAAGAGTTTGCAAAGGCCGAATACAGCAAGCGCGACTTTGCCAGTATTGGCGCGCCCAGCGGCGAGGAAAGCGTTAAGTCTTACACAGTAACCTTTGCGGCGCCGAGCTACCAGGTTGACATTGTTCCATATGTCACAAAGGTTTACACCAACCTTGCGCAGTCCAACACCAGCAATTGGTCCGTCTTTAACAGAACGGCGGGCGGCGTGTATCCGGTTCATAAATACGTGAACTCTAACGGATCAACAGCCGCAGGCACTTCCACCGCTATGACAACTGAAGCGGGCGAGGTTGTCCAGGTTTACGGCTTTAACTTGAAAGGCTTGGCCTACACCTCTACGCTTGCCCCTAACGCCACAGCGACCGCCGAGCGCCAAGACAGCAACACAGACTACGACTGCTACAACTTTGCCGCGGGAGATTTGCCGTTTGCCACAGACGAAAGCGGCACCAAAGAAGTTGCCTTTAATGTAGGCGGAATTTACACCCTTAACAACATCAACGCAAACGGCGGCCACGGCGAGTTTAGCGAAACGACAAGCGACATTGAGGAAGAATACAGCGTTTACTCCAACTACTACAACATGCTTCCCAATGACAGCAACAACAACAGGTTGACTGACGACGTTAAGTTTGACGTATGGCAGCTGAACAACAGCGCCGCCGTTCCGATAAGCAACAAGATTGTTGACCCCGTTATGAAAATCAATCCAAAGAACGGAATGATTGGCTTTGCCTTTGAAAACGATCCCGCATACTTTAGCATGCCAACCTCAACGCTAAGCTACGACTATTGGGCGGGCTGCTACGATAAGATAACCGTGCCGGCCCTTGACTATACTTCAACAGGAGGAGCCGTCGCGCTCGCGCAAGGCAACGACATTTCGGGAGTTAACGCGGACAACTTCCTTTTCTTCTACTCAGAATGGTCGCAAGGACATAAACATACTGAAAAAGCGACTGGAGAGCAGCAAAATGGAATTGCCTTGGAGCAGATTGGCTACTTTATGGATACAAATGGAGATGGAACCGGTGACGTAAAATATTGGGACAAGTCAAGGTTCCAAGCCACCTCTGTAGTCACCGCTAATAGCCATGTCTACTTGGCATATTACGACCGCGTTACCAAGGGAATCCGTTTTAGATCTAGTTTGGGAAATAGTGTTCCAGCCACTCGAGGCGATATGGGCAATATAATGAGCCGCAATAATTATAACACGGGACATGATCTTCCTGTTATTAGTTCTTTTGACACTTTGGTAACAGACGCCAACTCGCAAATGTTTGCCGGCACAGGAAACACGCTCAATGCAAGCAACCATCTTTGCCTTGCTGCCGTTCCTGGAAAGGGCGCGGCTAGAACAGGAGAGGGCGCCAGCGGCAATCAGGACTTGGTGGCCATCGTTTGGTATGACGGAAACGATTGCTATTACAGTGTTAACACGACGCCGGAAACAGATCGCGCCGGAACATGGAACGCGAACGACGGAAGCACTGGCTGGTCAAAGGTAACAACGCCTGTCTTTAGCGGCGCGGGCAAGTATTGCAAGGTGGCTTTTGACGCAAACGGAGGCGTTCACATTGCCGCATATGACGCGGAGAACACCACCGTTCTTTACGCCTACAGCGCAAGCGCCACAAACCCCAGCTTTAAGACTTGCGCGGTTGACGCAAGCGATTCTGGCGGCGCTTACCTTACGCTGGACGTCGCTTTGGAGAACATCACTCCAGACGATGAGACCGCAACTTACGCTCCCATTCCGCAAATCGGCTACTATGGCTCTTCTTGCGCCAAGCCCAAACTGGCCAAATACGTTGGTACAAAGACCTTGTCCGCCGCCACGGCAAAAGAAATGGCCGGCGCTGACGGCAACTATTTGACCGGCGTGTGGGAAGTTAGCGTTGTTCCTTCGACCAGCAATTTAAGCCAAGACCGCGTCAATGTCGCGCTTAGAAAGACTTTGACAGCGGCCGACACGGTTCCCGCCGGCGCCATAACCAAGCCCGCTTCCGGAACGTCATATTACTACAACAACGCGAACGGTTACGACAGCGACTCTTGCGGCAAGGTTTACGGCTTGGCCAACACCAACGCTGTTTTGGGCTACTGCCGCGCCGTTGGCGCCAAGACCTACATCGAGACCGCGCAGAAGAAGTAGTTGCCGTCGCCCGCGCCATAATTGGTGGATTTTAGAGCGATTTAGGCATTGATAAACAAAGATGTCGCGGCTGGCGGGGGTGGGCGCAAGACCAAGATTGGTTTCCTAGCGGCTACAATTGACGGTAAGAACAAGAAGGGGCGGCCAACAGGCCGCCCTGTTTTTTTGCGGGGGGATTAGTTTGCGGACCGCGCGCTTTCGCTGACGATTTCCTTGACTTGATCTACGGTCATGTTCAAGGATTTTGCGATTATGTCAACAGAAACGCCGTTGGCGTAAAAACTCCGCGCGGCTTCCACAGCCTTTTGCTGGATGCCCTGTTGGATTCCCTGTTGGATTCCTTGTTGGATTCCTTGTTGGATTCCTTGTTTCAGGCCTTTTTCCAGACCCATCTGTTGATAATGTTCCATCGTGGAGTTGTAGTCGCGGCGGGCGATGTCGATTGAGTTTTGGCGGAACCAATTGGCGTCCTCTTCGCTCATCTTTTGCGCTATTCTGTCGGCTTCCATAATCCCTTCCTCGCTATTTGCGATTTGGCTTATATAGTCGGCCTTGCTCCCGTCGTCGGCGTACGAAAGAAAGAGGCCCCATTTTTGAAGCGGCGTCAGCTGTTCTACAGGCGTTCCGAAAAGCTTCTTGATTTCCAAAAGGTCTATGAAGACCACGTTGAGCCGCCCGGCCAGCTCTGATCCGCTTTGGCTTTTCATAGTGTAGCGCGAAACTTGGCTTTTGTCATCTCTTGAGGCGTGGAAATTCAGCACGGAAATTTGGAAGACCTTTTTAGCGTCGTAGTTTCCGCCCTTCTTGGCGTTGTTGTTCAAGAGGCGGGCGGCTTGGATTTCCGCCCTGGCCTTGAAGTCGTACTCGCGGTCGCGGCCCTGAACTTCGATGTCTGCCTTTTCGCCGTCGTCAAAGGTGACGGCCACGTCAAATGACATTTGCATTTGGCTGGGCGTGTCCGCCGGCGGCTCGTTGGGGTCAAGCTTGAGGCTTTTTATTTTTCTTCCAATGGCCGCCGAGATGAATGACTGCAGGGCCGCGTCGGACTCCTTGGTTCCTTGGGTGAAGAGCGCCTTGAAGTTTACATCCAATCGCGGATTTAGGATGGCCGTCGGCGACGGGCGGCCCATTAGCTTTTGTTCTGCCATAGAAAACTCCTTTAAAATAAATTAGGGAATTCTCGTCTTTGAGAATTCCCTATATATATCATATAAATTTTATTCAAGAATTTGGCGTTTTTTTAGAAAAATTTATAAAAAAAAATCTGTCTTGGTTTATCCTAACGCGCCCATTTGGGACAAAATAATGCTTGCGCTGACCGTACAAGCTGTTTCAGTCCGCATTATGCGGTTTCCCATGCCAAGGCGGACAAAGCCGCGCTCTTCCAAGAGGGAGCGTTCGGTGGGGGACCAGCCGCGTTCGCTGCCGATTGCGGCAAAGACGGGGCGGCCGGCGGGCGGGTTGGCTTGCAAAAAGGCGCTCAAGCTTTGCGCGGGTTTTACGTTGTCCAAGGCAAGGAGCAGGGGCCGGCCGCCGTCTTGGGCTTGCCAAGAATTGTTTGCAAGGCCGGAACGCTCGGCGCCTTTTGGGCTTGCGTCCGTTCCGCCTTCCGCGTCAATCGCGTCCAGACAGGCGGCGAGCGTTGGATAAACATATGGCGTGGGAACATGCGCGCTTGCGGCTTGAACGGTTCCGTCCAAAAGCATTTTGTAGACTTCCGCGGGGTCGGAAAGGCTTGCCTTTAGGTAGGATTTTTCGCCCAGCTCGGTTCCGCAGAGGCGGACGCTGGAAACGCCAAGCGCGGCCATGTCGCGAAGCAGGCGCTTTAATTGAATCGGACGCGGAAATCCGATAATCATGTGCAGCGGAAAAAGCGGCTTTCCGTCGGACTGGGGCGCAAAGTCAAAGTGAATCGCGCCCGCGTCTTGGTCTTGCGAGCCAATCTTAGTTATTGTCGCCGTTCCTGCCTGGCCGCCGATTACGCCAGCGTAAAAACTGTCGCCGACGCCTTTATGCAAAACTTTAATTATGTGCTGGGCTCTGGGGTCGTCGGCGTTAAGAGGCTTTGATATTTCTTCCTGCTCAAAAAGGCAAATGTTCATTTTGTATTAGAATATCTTTTTTCCCCCGCCTTTGCAATACTAGTTTGAGGAACATTTATAGTAATCCAACCAAGCGAACACGCGCGCAGACAGACGGATTCCGCTGAGAGCCTGCTTTCGCTTGGATTTTAGTTAGTTGATATTTTCCCCAAACTGTCGATTTTCCTTGACAAAAGGCAAAAGCGCGGTTACACTGTTCCTATACCATCAAAGCAAGTTGGTTGAAAAAATCACCAAACAGGAGAAATCTATGAAATTTGGATTCTTTGACGACGAAAAGCGCGAGTACGCCATCACGACTCCGCAGACGCCCTATCCTTGGATCAACTACTTGGGAAGCGAAAAATTCTTCTCGCTGATCTCAAACACAGCGGGCGGATACGCCTTTTACACAGACGCGCGCTTGCGCCGCTTGACCCGCTACCGCTACAACAACATTCCGCTTGACAACAACGGCCGCTACTTCTTCATCAAAGACGGCGACACAATTTGGAACCCCGGCTGGCAGCCAACGCAGACTCCGCTTGACAAGTACGAGTGCCGCCACGGCTTCGGCTACACAAAATTCGCTTCCGAGAAAAACGGAATCGCGGCCGACGTTTTGTACATGGTTCCCGTTCACGAAAACTGCGAAGTAGAGCAAATCACTTTGACAAACAAGTCTTCCGGCGAAAAGAAAATCAGCCTTGTTTCTTTTGTTGAATGGTGTCTTTACAACGCCAGCGACGACTGCCAGAACTTCCAGAGAAACTTCTCTACAGGCGAAGTTGAAATCGAAGGCAGCGCGATTTACCACAAGACAGAGTACCGCGAGCGCCGCAACCACTTTACATTCTATTCTTGCAACCAAAAGATTGACGGCTTTGACACAGACCGCGAAACGTTCTTAGGCCTTTACAACAACTTGGGCCAGGCAAAGACTGTCGTTGAAGGAAAGAGCGGAAACTCAGTCGCCGACGGTTGGTCTCCGATCGCCAGCCACCGCTTGGAAATCACTCTCAAGGCCGGCGAGTCAAAGACAGCGATTTTCGTTTTGGGCTACATCGAAAACGACGACGCCAAAAAATTCCTTTCCGACGCCGACAAGGAAGCCGCGCTCAAAGCCGGCCTCTTGCGCACAAACACTGCTAGCGGCGTGATCAACAAGGAAAAGGCCTACGAGCTTCAGAAAAAGTTCGACACGGCCGAGAAAGTTCAAAAGGCTTATGACGACTTGCGCGCTTTCTGGGACGAAACATTGAGCCACTTCACTCTCAAGAGCGGCGACGAAAAGCTTGACCGCATGGCTTTGTGGAACCAGTACCAGTGCGTCGTCACTTACAACTTCGCCCGCTCGGCCTCTTACTTTGAAAGCGGAATCGGACGCGGACTTGGTTTCCGCGACACTTCTCAGGACATGCTCGGAGCCGCGCACCAGCTTCCGGCCAGCCGCATCCGCGAGCGCCTTTACGACGTCGCCGCGACACAGTTTGAGGACGGCTCGGCTTACCACCAGTTCCAGCCTTTGACAAAGCGCGGAAACGCCGACATCGGCTCCAACTTCAACGACGACCCGCTTTGGTTGATCCTTGGC
>JBGUQT010000034.1:0-7115 GCA_045131275.1 Treponema sp. | reverse complement strand
ATCGGTGGAGGCGGCCCCGGCAGTTTTTGTCTTGCAAACGCGCCCCGCTTTGCCGCCCGCAGTCTTAGGCTTGCCTTCTATCTTAGGCTGGACCGCGCGCTCGGCCATAAGATAGGTTATAGCGGCGGCGGGATTTAGGGCCTTGATAACGCGCGCGATTAAAAGCGCCGTTTTTCCGCTGGAAGTGTTTGTGATCGCGCGAACGTCGTCGATTTGTTCAACGCAGCCGCCGCCGGTGATGAGAACCCTAAGCGCGCTCATTTCGTTCCCAAAATTCCTTTTAAAAACTCAAAGGCATCGGCAGGCTCAGGCAGGCGGCCTACGCCGTCGTCGCCGCAAGCAAGGTGGCCCTGCCCGCTCTCCAAAATTTTCGCGCCCCAGTCCTTCAATGTTTGCAAGGATTTTTGCGTTGCCGGATGCAAGAGCATGTTGGAGTTCATCGCGGGCGAAATGGCGAAAGGCTTTTGAAAATTGTTGGCCAAGAAAAGCGCGCCCAAAAGGTTGTCGGCGATTCCCGCGGCCAGTTTGTTGATTGTGTCCGCGCTTGCCGGGTAGACAAAAATCGCGTCCGCCCATTTTTGGCTTAGCGTAATGTGCGCGATAGGCTCGCTTTCGTTGGACCACATGTCGGTGTAAACCTTGCTTTTTGTAAGGCCTTCAAACGTCGCCTTTCCCACAAAGCGCAAGGCGTCCTCGGTGGCAACGACCTTTACTTCGTTCCCGTTTTTCACCAAAAGGCTTGCAAGCTCGGCGGCCTTGTAGCAAGAAATGGAGCCTGTAACGCACAATAAAATCTTAGACATTGTCAATCAACCTCACGCCTTCCAAGAACGCGGCCGCGTACAAACGGCCGTCCATTTCCGTAACGTAATCCACTGTAAAGCCCGCGTCGGCCAAGGCCTTTTCCTTTTCGGCGACGCTGGATTCTTCCGCCAAAATTTTATGAAGCATCGGAGCCCTCTTTAGGCCCTCCGCGCTAAGTTTTCTGTTGCGGGAACTGATCGCAAGACCGTCTTCCTGGCGGACGATCGGACACGGAACGATGTTGATGTCCATAAAAAAGGCCTTTATCATTTCGCGCAAAAGAACGTATTGTTGGAAGTCCTTCTCGCCAAAGTAAGCGTTGCGCGGACGGACGATGTTGAACAATTTCATCACGACGGTGAGGACGCCGTCAAAGTGGCCGGGCCTTTTTGCCCCGCAAAGAAGTTTTGAAAAGTCGTTTTCGGTCACCTTGTACTTGTAGTCGTCGGGATACATTTCCGGGTACGTGGGAGCGAACAAAATGTCGCAGCCGTTTTTTTCAAGCAAGGCCTTGTCGTCGTCAAAGTTTGCCGGGTAAGTGTTCAAGTCGTTTTTGTCGTTGAACTGCGTGGGGTTAAGGTAAACGCTCACCACAGTGACGTCGTTGTTCTCGCGGCATTTTTTTACCAGCGACATATGGCCTTCGTGCAAGCCGCCCATCGTGGGAACAAAGCCCACGGATTTATCGGCGCCGATCTTGGCGCGCTCCTCTTTAAATTCTTTTACCGTTCGTATGATTTTCATTTTAGTTTTCCTTTGTATCTTTATCGTAGTCATTGAGCGCGGCAAGAATCAAGTTCCAGCCGTCCATAAACTTATGCGCGAACTTGGGCGCGCCTTGCGTCATTCCCAAAGCGTCCTGCAAAACCAAAACCTGGCCGTCGCAGTCGCGGCCGCTTCCGATTCCAATAGTAGGAATTGAAACGGCATGGGTTATGCGGCCAGCCAAGTCTTCCGGAATGCATTCCAAAACGATTGAAAAGCAGCCGCACTTTTCGGCCAAAAGCGCCTCGTTGTAAATGCGCTCGGCCTCGCTGTCCGTCTTGCCCTGCTTTTTATGGCCGCCCATCGCGTTAAAAAATTGCGGGGTAAGGCCAAGGTGAGCCATGACCGGAATGCCCGAATCCACCAAATACTTTATCGTGTCGGCCTGCGTGTCGATGCGCTCAATCTTAACGGCGTTGGCGCCGGCGGCAAGCAAGCGGCCCGCGCTCTCAACCGTGTCGGCCAAGGATTTTCGCGTGGCCAAAAAGGGCATGTCGCCCACGATGAATTTGTCGGTTCCAGCGCGGACGGCGGCCGTGTGGTCCACCATCATTTGCATCGTTCCGCAAACAGTCGTCGGCTTTCCGTGCATCACCATCGAGCAAGAGTCGCCGATGAGAATGCAGTCAACGTTTGAGGCTCCCACGATTTTGGCGAAGGCCGCGTCGTAACATGTGATCATGGAAATTTTTTTGCCCTCTTTTTTGAAGGCGGGAAAATCTAGAACTGTCATAGTACCTGTCCTTATAAAGTGATCAAGTCTGTACGCCAACTATAGCGGACTTTCCCGCCTTGTGTCAAGATTCTGCAAGAAAACTTTCACCCGAGGCAACCATTTTCCTAGCGTAACTTAGGATCATGCTGACTCTGTACGGCTTTATCTTTAGCAGCTTGGCCAGTTCCTTGTTTCTTGGCGACAAAACCATTTGGCAGCTTTGCAAAAGCTTGGTCTTTTTTTTCCAAGAATTCAATTGGTAGTCAAGCTTCTTCTTATACAGATCATACATTGGAGTTGACGGAGCCATTTTTGAAAGCATTTCGCGGTATTTGCAAACATAAGCCCAAGCCTTGTCGCGGTTGGCCTCAATCACCGCGCGCTTTTCGCTCCGTTCCAAAAGATCGCTTTTGATTTTTTCCATAGTCTCAATAAAACGCTCTTTGGAAAAACCGCAATAGTCGCTGACTTTTCCTATGCTGGAATCGTCAATGTACCACGCGGATTTTAAAGCCAACACAAAGGCCGCCCGTTTTTTGTAAAAAACTTCCTTGGGAACCAGGCAATTCAAGCGGCGGTCAAGAACGCGCCTAAAAACCAAAGGCTCGTCAGAACTAGTTCCGCCGGAATCCTTTACCCTTAACTTTGCGTCCATCTTGTCCAAGTCAATGCGGGAACTGTCTTGAAGCTCGTATTCATACACGCTCTTAAGCTCTCTTTTTGTGGCTATATTGCTGGCCGCGTTCTCCCACTTTCGCTTTTTCCAACTCATTCTCACTCCTGGAATGGAATAGTAAATGTAAGCGCCAAGCGGGCCAAGGCTTTTGTCGTAACGGTCAAGAAGGCCCTCAAACTTGGGAAGCATTTCCATCAAAAAGTCGCTCAGGTCGTCCTCTTCCAAGTCCAGCAAATCAAAGCGTCCGAGATTCTTGTATATGTGCTCAAGAATCTTCATCACGGCCTCCTTTTTTGTCAACTTTCCTTGCTCCATCATTTGCGGAATCAAATCCAACTCGTCGTTTTTCATAACTTTTACCTCTCTAAAACTTTGTTCTTTTATGCATTAACTTTAAGCAAAAAACGCGCCAAACCCCAAATTTGGCTCCAAAACAAGGAAATTTGCCAAAAAAGAGCGTAAATTTGCCTTCAAATCCGCAAATTTGTAATTTTTTGTAATCACATGTAACGCGGCGTTTTTTAGCTTTCCGCAACGTTCCGCTTGTATTAGCCGGGCCTTTGCGCTATTCTTTGGGAATGAAAATTTATCTTGCCACAGGAAATTTGAACAAAAAGCGCGAAATCAGCCAGGTTTTGCCGGACTTTGAAGTTGTCATTCCAAAAGAAATGGGAATTGAATTTGATCCCGAGGAAACGGGAACGGATTTTTACCAAAACTCAATGATAAAGGCCTTGGACTTGTGGCATAAAGCCCGCTCGCTGGAAAAAGAGCCCCCGCTTGTTATGGCGGACGACTCCGGCATTTGCGTTGACGCCTTGGACGGAGCGCCCGGCGTTTGGTCGGCGCGCTACGCCGGCCCCGACTTTATGAAAGGAAAGCCTGACGGAAGCAAAATCAGCCAAGACGAGCAAAACCGCTTCCTTATAGAACAAACGACGGCGGCCCTAGCGGACGGCCTGCCCAAGAACGGCTTTTTGTACCAAAACGGCCCCCGCAGCTGCCACTACTCCTGCTCGATGGTCCTCTTGGTCAACCCCAGCCGCTTTTTCATCGCGCAAGAAACAATGGAAGGAACGGTCATCGACAACATCGCGGACGCGCGCGGCTCTGGCGGCTTTGGCTACGACCCGATAATATACCTTCCGCAGTTCCAAAATACGGTGGCCGAGCTTAGCGCCGACCAAAAGAACGCCATCTCCCACCGCGGAAAAGCCACAAGGGCGATATTGCAAGTTATAAAAACGCTGTAAATTAACCGGGAAGGTAAAAAAATTAGGCGAACACGGCGGTCGCAGCGAGCAGAAATGGAAAAAAAAATATTGACAAAACTAGTTTTACATGTATAATAATTATTGGGCTGGTTAAAAAACCTCGGTCCACCTAAACGGCGTGGGGATCCCGCGCCATTTTTTTTACCCCACAAAAAATCGGAGCGGCTCATTTTGGCGGAAAAGATTCTAAGTTGCTTCATAGACGAAGCCGGAGATTTTGGAGGCTTTGAAGCGCATTCACCTTACTACATTGTTTCCGTCATAACCCATGAGCAAGCTGATTCCATTCAATCAGAAATAAATGGATTGGAAAAGTATTTAGCCTCGCTTGGGTTTCCACACCACGCGATACACACGGCGCCGCTTATACGGCGGGAGGGCGATTACAAATACCTTGACATTGAACTTAGAAAGAAACTTTTCAACCTGCTTTTTAGATTCACAAGAAAATGTCCCGTTCATTTTTTTGCGGCTCAAATAAAAAAATCTGAATGTGCCGACTCCGACATTCTTGAAGCGAAAATTACGAAAGAAATAAAAGCGCAACTAGAAAAGCGCGCCGCTTATTGGCATTCCTTTGACAAAATCATCATTTACTACGACAACGGACAAAAGCCGTTAAAACGAATTTTGAATGTCCTGTTCAACACAATGTTCTCGAATGTTGAGGTTAGAAAAATCAGTCCTGTGGATTACAAACTTTTTCAAGTCGCCGACTTAATTTGTACTTTGGAACACATAAAAGCTAAAATAGACATTGGACTATTTTCCAACTCAGAGAAAGAATTCTTTAGTTCTCCCCATCTGTTCAAAAAAGACTATTGGCGAAAAATTAGCGCGCAACGAATGTAAGCGCAAACAAAAAAAACGGCGGCCACCCCTTTTGGGAAAGCCGCCTGAGCCTGCGCGAAATCAATCCGCGTAACTAGTTAGAGTCTTTTGCAAGACGGACAGCCGCGCCAAAATAATGGCTCCAATGCTTATCGGTGACACCTGAACTGAGAAGACCCGCGCTGTGCGCGCCGTCAGCGCCGCAAGTGGTTGACCAATAGTATCCCTCATCCAGCCGTATCATTGAGGAACCCATGCGCAGTCCTGTTACAGGAAGGAAGACCGCGCCGGCGCTTTCCATGACAGCCCATTGTTCGGCGGTATACGTGTTGGTCGTATAGTTGCTTGCGCATCCAGCGGTAAAGCTAGCGCCGGCCGGGAGCGTCCAGGCGTCAGGAAGAAGAATCCAGCCGGCCACATTGTTTACTGTCGCGGCGCCTCTTTTATCGTCAGCGCCCGTTCGAGTTTTTACAACGTAGTTCCATTCATCATGGGTAAGCGTTCGCCAGCCGTAATTGGCGACGTTTCCGCCGTTACTGATGGCATTAGTTCCCCAATCGTTTTTGAGCGCCTCGTTGTCAACGGTTCCGTAATCAGTGTTGAGTTGGCTGTTGGAAATTCCAAAGGCCGCCATGTCTGTGAAAGCGGAACTTGCGCCAACCCAGCCAAAGAGGTCAACCGAAGCGTTAGCAGAAACAGTTCCGTTGCCGTTGATTGAAATGTTGGCGGCCGCGTCGCCTACAGCTATATACTGCTGGTCGGCAAAAGACCAAGTCCATGACGAGCCGTTGTATGTAGCCCGCAGGTTGCCCTTTGAAAAGTAAACCTTCTTTGTCGCGCTCACGCTGAACAAGCCGTCGATTCCGCCAGTAGGAAGCTTGGGATTGTATGTGTAGGGGCTTGTCGTAATCGCGCCTTCCACGCCGCCGATGGTGACTGTGCCGCAAGTTCCGTTTTTGCCCTTTCCAATGCTGTTTGTACCGGAAGTTTCGCCCGCAGTGGCGGTAACTTTAGTGACAGTGTCGGCGATTGTAATAGCGCCGCAAGACGCTGAACTTCCGCCGCTTCCAATGCCAGCTCCGCCGTACCTGCCTGTCGCGGTTACCGTTCCGCCAGTAATAGATATATTGCCGCAAGACTTGCCCGACCCGGAACCAATGCCGGCATTAGAATTTGAGGATGTCGACCTTGCAGTTACAGTTCCGCCTGTAATCGTAATGTTGCCAAAGTCAACATATTCGGTGCCTCCAATGCCAGCGCCGCTGCCTGAAGCGTTTATAACTCCGCCGTTAATCACCACATTACCGCCATTAGTTTTATTTGCTCCAATGCCAGCGCATGTACCAGTGGCGTTTAAAATTCCAGTATTGCCATTTATGGTAAGAGTCTTATTAGCAGGAACAAAAATGCCGGCTCCTCCGTCGGACCCAATATATTCGCGCATAAATTTTATTGTATTTTCACTTCCGTCCGCGATGACAATTGTCGCGTCGCCTTCACAAGTAAGTCCTGAAATATCTCGTCCCGTTATCTCGCTCGCGCCGTTGTTAATGCCAACTCCTTTCAAAGTAACAGTGGCGCCGTCGGCGATGGAAATTTTGTAACATCCGCCGAGCGTTCCTTTGATTGTGTAGCCGTCCGCGACTGTTGTGTCCGCAGTCACGGTTGAAAGGTCGAGCGTCGGAGCGGCGGTCCAAAGCGCGTAGAGCTTAAGGTTGGCGCTGAGCGTCACACTAGCTCCGTCCGCGTAATCCGCGGCGGTGGCCGAACTTGCCTTTGCCCAGCCGCCGAACGTGTAACCTTCGCGCGAAAGCCCAAGAGCCGCCGCCGTCTTAAGGGCCGTGGCCGTGTTGGCGGGAACGTCCTGCGTTTTCGTGGTTATCGTTCCGCCGTTGGCGTCAAACGTCACTGTGTAGGTAGTGGCTGGCGTTGGCCCGGGCGTCGGGTCGCTTCCTCCAGAACTGTTGGAGCAGCCAATGTGCGCCAAAATGGCGATGACGAAGAGTGAACTGACCCCATAAATTAGGACACCCACGGAGGTGTGAAAAAA
>JBGUQT010000033.1:0-21759 GCA_045131275.1 Treponema sp. | reverse complement strand
CATCCCGAACACGGAAGTCAAGCTCTCCTGCGCCGATGATAGTGCCTTCGCGGCGCGAAAGTAGGTGGCTGCCGGGCTTTTTTTTGTCCGGAGGGCTTTTGGTTGGCGTTGTTGAAGTTCTGCAAGATGAAGGAGTGTTATGATAAAACAAATCCGTCTAAAGACTGAGCGCTTGGAAATCGTTCCGCAGTCGCTGGAGTTTCTTGACTCAACCTACGCTTACGCAAGCGACAGAGAGAACATGCGCTTTATGATTTTTTTGCCCGTTGATTCAATCGAGGAGACCGCGGAATTTTTGCGCGGCGCTGAAGCTGAGTGGCGGTCGGATAAACCACGCGATTTGGAATGCGCGATTCTTTGCAATGGCGTTCATGTCGGCGGAATCAACCTTGAGCTTTTGGATGACGGAAGCGCGGAGATGGGGTGGTGTCTTGCGAAAAGCGCGCAAGGAAAAGGATACGCGGTTGAAGCCGCCCGCGCTCTTGTTGAGTGGGCGCGCGAAAGTCTTGGCGTAAAAAAATTCATCGCGCATTGCGACAGCGAAAACGTTCCTTCGTGGAAAACGATGGAAAAATTTGGAATGAAGCGCGTGTCATGCTATGGCGGCCGCCACAATAAAATCAATCCAACTGAAGAGCGCCAAGAATTTTTGTACGAAATGAAAAAAAAGTGAAAAGAATTATGATTTGCTAGAATATTTCCTATTTTTTCAATAGGAATACTTGTGCAATTTTGATTTTTGCGCTATAATTCTATTCAAGATGAAAATTTCCACAAGAGGGCGATACGCCTTAAGATTTATGATTTACTTGGCCCAGCGTTCCAACGGAAACTTTATCGCGCTAAAGGACGTTTCCGAAAACGAAGGCATCTCAATCAAATACTTGGAGCAAATCACGGGCTTTTTGTCCAAGAGCGGTTTGCTTTTGAGCGTGCGAGGGCCGGCCGGCGGATACAAGCTGAGCAAAACGCCTGACCAGTACACTGCCGGAGAAATTTTGCGCGTGACAGAAGGCGACCTTAGCCCCGTGGCTGCCGACGAGACCGAGACTGCGGGCGAGGGGAACGGAAGGGCCAACACGCAAAAGTTTTGGGAAGGCCTTCAAAAGGCGATCGACGATTATTTGGACAGCGTGACCTTGCAGGATTTGGTTGATCAAAGCGCCGGCCAAGAAAGTTATATGTACATGATTTAGCGGCGACGTGCGTGTTCGCAAGACAAAAAATGAACGACGCCGCATAAGCCGCAACTTTCGCGCTCGCAACCAAGTTCGCGCGAACAGCGGTATATTTGGGAAATAATAAGTATGAATTACGAAGCATTGGAACTGCCGCCCGCGGGCTCGACCGTTTTGGTCGGGATGTCTGGAGGCGTGGACTCTACATTGACCGCTCTTTTATTAAAGCAAAGGGGGTGCCGCGTCATCGGCGTGACCATGTCGCTTTGGGACGGACACATTCCCGCCAAAGGGGAATCAAAATCCAAGCACGCGCGCGAGTCTTGCTACGGCCCCGGCGAAGAAGAGAACATCGAAGAATGCAAGAAATTCTGCGCCGAACAAAATATCGAATACCATGTCGTTGACGTTCACGAAGAATACAACAAAAAAGTTTTGGAATATTTTAAAAGCGAATACCGCGCGGGCAGAACGCCAAACCCTTGCATTATGTGCAACCGCAACATCAAGTTTGGCGCGATGCTGGAGCAAATCGACAAGCTTGGAATTCAATACGATTATTTTTGCACCGGCCACTACGCAAAAATCGTTCGTCCCGATGTTGGCCTTTTTGGAACGGACGCGCGCCCGGCGATGATTTCTACGGCCGCGGATCTTAGCAAAGACCAAACTTATTTTTTGTACCGAGTTCCTTCGACAACTTTGGAAAAAGTCCGCTTTCCGCTTGCGGCCGTAAAAAAATCCGAGGTCTTTGAGCTTGCGCGCGCGGCGGGGCTTGAAGCCGCTAACCGAGAGGAAAGCCAAGACTTTATCGGGCAAGAATACTTTGACGATTTGTTTTCGGACCGGCCTGGAATTCCCGGCGACATAATCGATTTGGACGGCCACGTTTTGGGAAAGCACAAGGGCGTGGAGCATTACACGGTGGGGCAAAGGCGCGGTCTTGGAGTCGCGGTAAGCTATCCGGTTTACGTTCATTCGATTGACGCGAAAAACAATTTGGTGGTTCTTGCGAAAGAGGAGGATTTGTATTCCGATTCTTTGATTGCCGACGATTTTGTTTGGCCGGGAGACGTTGAGCCGGACGCGCCATTTGAGGCGTTTGTAAAGATTCGCTTGGCGTCAAAGCCGGTTGCGTGTACGGTGGAACGGTATGTCGCGGCGGCCGCGCAAGCCCAAGAATCGGCGATGGACAATAAGGCGTCGCAAGCCCAAGAATCGGCGGCCTTTAACGGAACGCCCTGGCTTATAAAATTCAAGGAGCCCCAGCGCGCCGTCGCCCCCGGTCAGTCCGCTGTCGTTTATGTAGACAACATAATTCGTGGTGGTGGCATTATAACGATGGCAAATAAGCTGCGCGTTTCTAACTAACGACAGCGGTATGGCAAGGAAATTATCCACAGGTCCGCTCGCGCGGACTGTTATTTCGGCGCGAAAATAATGTTCGCGCCGAAAAACGAGCGAGTCAAGGCTTTAAGCGCAGCGAGACACCGCTCGTATAACTCTACAAAATCTTAAAGCGGATGACGTTCCAGCTGGCTTTTTGCAGCGGCAAAGTGTAAACGCCGTCTTGCGCTTGAACTAGCGCGGCGTCGCGGGGGCAAACCGCGTTTGGATTTTCCAAAGAATTTTTGGCGGACAAGTCGGCGCCGCAAAGCTCGGTTCTGTAAAACATTTGGGTCTTTCCAAAAGAGCGCAAGTCGATTGTCGTTTCGCTTTCTTCCGTCTTGCTTGTGTTCAAGGCAAAGAGAGCGATCTCGTTTTCTTCCTCGTTAAGAACGGCGCTGAAAATCACTGCTGGAACTTCGCCGTATTTTTGGACGATTTTATTTTGAACGTTGGCTACAGGCAGCAGCGCCGTTCCGCGGCCGTAAAGCGAAACGTCCTTAAAGGGGTAGTAAATCGTTTGCTTAAAGGCGCCTTTTTTTGGCTCGGTGAAAATCGGAGCGATTACGTTGACCAATTGGGCGAGGCAGGCGGCCTTTACTCGGTCGGCGTGATTTAAAAGCGTTATCGCCATTCCGCCAAAAGCCAGCGCGTCAAGAAGCGAGTATTGGTCTTCCAAAATGCGCGGAGCGGTTTGCCAAGGATGCGGCTTTTGGTTTTGCTGGTACCAAATGTTCCATTCGTCAAAAGAAAGCGCCATTGTTTTGTTAGAACGCTTTACGGCCTTGACGTAGTCGCAAGTCGCGGCAGCGGTTTTGATAAAGGAATCCATGTCGTAAAAGCTGGCCAAGAATTCGTCGTCGTCGCCAAAGTTTTCAAAGTAGCGGTGAATGCTTATGTAGTCGGCCAATTCGTAAGTGTGTTCCAAAACGATTCTGTCCCATTCGGGGTAGCTGGGCATGGCGCTTGAGGCGCTTCCGCAAACAACCGTTTTTATGGAGTCGTCGGTCCACTTCATAATCTTGATTGTCTCAAGCGCCTTTTTTCCGTAGTCGTTGGCGTCAAGGTGGCAGATTTGCCAGGGGCCGTCCATTTCGTTTCCGACGCACCAAGTTTTTATCGCCATCGGTTTTTGGTGTCCGTTCTTTTTGCGCAAGTCGCTCCAATAGGTTCCGCCCTCGTGGTTGCAGTATTCCACCAAGTCGCCCGCGTCTTGCGGCGTTCCCGTTCCCATGTTGACCGCTCCCATAAGCTGGCAGCCGGCCTTTTGGGTCCAGTCGTAAAATTCGTCAATGCCGATTTGGTTTGGCTCTATGCTGCGCCAAGCGCGGTCAAGGCGGACAGGCCGCGCCTCTTTGGGGCCGATGCCGTCCTTCCAATTGTAGCCGCTCAAAAAATTTCCGCCGGGGTAGCGGACAAGCGACACGCGCAAGTCTTTTACAAGCTGAATTACGTCTTTTCTAAAACCTTGTTCGTCGGCCAGCGGATGCCCCGGCTCGTAGATTCCGTCGTAAACGGCGCGGCCCAAGTGCTCGATAAACGAACTGAATAAATTTTTGTCAACTTGGCCAATAGTAAATTCTTTTACAAGCGTCACTTTTGATTTCATCGGAACCTCCACGCTTTTTACATTTTATTTTTTTTGGGCCGTCTTGTCTATTGAAAGTAACGCAAAATGCCTTTATAATTGTCTTATACTTATAAATGAAATATAAGGAGTTTTTATGAAAAAGACTGTGGCTTTATTTGTCGGAATGTTTTTGTGTTTGGCCGCTTTGAGCGCGGAAAACATAAAGTTCAAGGTTGGCGGAAGCGCCAAGCGCTACAACCAAATAAAAGTTTTTAACAATACCAAAGCGTCTGACTTTGACTGCGAGGCTTTTGTTTTGGAAAACCGCGACGGAAAGTTGGTGGCCCAAGAGTCGTTGGGATCCGTTCACTTGCGAAATCCCGGCGGAGACGACACCATCACGACAATCAAATTGATTAAGCGCGGAACAAATCTTGGCCTTACGGTGCCCGAGAAAGTCGGCGAGTTTTCTTATGTCGTCGAATACAAAAACTATCCCTTGTTTGACGTAATCGAAATTAAGCTTCTTAGCGCGGACAGCCCGCTTGGAAAAGAATTTTAAGTTGGATTAAAAGCGCAAAAAAAGCCCGCGATTTTTGTGTCGCGGGCAGATCATTGCGGCGCGATAATCTTATTCGCGCCGCAAAAGGAACGAGTCAAGGCTTTAAGCGAAGCGCGCCTTGACCGTTCCTACTCTGTGAAGCCTTGCTGCGGGGCTTGGTTTGGACCCGAAACTTTTCGGACAATCTTTACGTCAAGCTTTACCTTGTTAAAGTCGCGGTCGACCTCGCCGGTAAGCTCAAGCGTGTCCTTGGGGCTGGCCGTTACGCCGCCCCAATCTTCGTAGTCGATGTCAACTACAATTTGTCCAGTCTCGTCCGCGAACAAAAATTTGTCGTCGGTCAATCTTTTGATGATTCTTCCGCGGACCGTAACGTATGAGTCGTCCCTCATTTTTAGAACTTTCTTAATTGGCGTTGGGGCGGCGTATGCTGTTCCGTCGTCCTGGAATCCTCCGCCGTATCCCTGTCCGTAGTCATCATATTGAGCGAAGGCTGAGGCTGCAAGAATCGCGGCCGCAAACAAAATAATGGAAAGCTTCTTCATATAAACTCCTTGCGAATAATTATATCCTAGACATTAAAAAAGTCAAGGAATTCGCGCTTGCGGTTTTTTATCTGAACGCGAAAAAACCTAGACTTTTCGCAGAAGTAATGGTATAATACTAAAATTATGGAAGAAAACCTAGACCCTAGCATTGCGGCGCTTTTGGCAAGCGTGACTCCTTCTGATCCTGACGCGGACTCTTCTGGAGACGGCGTTGATTCCTCCGACTTTTTTGGCGGAATGGGAGCCAAAGAAAGCAACTTTGAGCAAATGATTATGGAACAAAGCGCTCCCAAAAAGAAGAGCGGCCCCGTTCCCGAAGTTGATTTGTCCATAAAAGAATTTAAGCCGATAGAAAAAGTTTTTGAAGACGAAAACCAGCATTATTTTGATGACCCGACATATTACAAGACGGCCATTGCCGGCGAAGGCCAGGCTTCAAACCGCTTGCACATGGTTCTTTCAAAATACCTTTCTTGCAAAGACGTAAAGGACAAGATGGTTTACCGCCAGCAAGTCACGATGGCTTATTGGGAGCTGGTTCATACAATGGCGCCAAAGACGGCGGGCAAAAATTTTCCGCTCCCCAAGCGGATGATGCTGCGCTTTTCTGTTTTGCTTCCTTCA
Organism: Treponema sp.; assembly: GCA_045131275.1. Classification (GTDB taxonomy): domain Bacteria; phylum Spirochaetota; class Spirochaetia; order Treponematales; family Treponemataceae; genus Treponema_D. The sequence goes on along the minus strand of JBGUQT010000033.1, from coordinate 15,891 downwards.
TTGTTCCGCCCCGAGCACAGGGAATTTTTTGAAAAGTCGATTCTTGAAAACAACACCAACGAACCTGTCTTTTACATGGACGAATGGTTCAAGTACATTTCGCAGGGAAAGATCAAGCCCTCCACGACGGACGAAGTTCGCCAGCCAAGAAAGACGGGCGACGACGGCGGCCAGGCGGAACAGTTGCGCTTGCAGCAATTGCAAAGCAAAAACTCAGGAAAGCTTCAGCAAACAGAAAACTCTCTTACGATGGCCGAAAACCAGCGCGGAATGTTGGAGGCAGAGCTTAAGAGCAAGATTGACCAGATTTGCGAGCACGAGAGCATGATTGGAATGGAGCCGCACAGGCAACCATACAACGACTTGCAAAAAAAATTGTTCGGCGAAATCACTTCAACCTTGCGCATGCTTAGCAAAAACGACCGCGACCTTTCGTTGGCCCTGCGCGAATACCAAGACGCCAAGGCCGCCTACGATTCAGTCGAAGAAAAGCTTGAGGCCGGTCCGGAAATCATAAGCGCGTCCAGCGCCGACATCGACCAGGAATTTGAAACCGTGCGCCAAATGGCCAAGATGACTTGCGGCCGCCAGGGAAACCAATTCCCGATTTTTACCCGCGACTTTTTCCACTGCTTGCCGCAGGGAACGGGCTTCCGCGAGAACGTGATAAAAGTTTTGGCTTGGGTTGAGTCTTTGGATCCCGGCGCCTTTTGCCGCATCCACAAGAACATTCCAAACCGCATCATTCCCTTTGTCATTCTTCTTCCGACATACGGCGACAGGGGCTTTTGTTGGGAACCCTTTGACCGCTACAACCGCGTCACAAGCCGCGGCCGCATAGTGGTTCCGATGTATCCGCGCGACCTTAAGATCGCCGTCCTTACCGCCGTGGCCGACTTGCGCTGGCAGGTTGCCAAGGAAAAGGCTTCCTACTATTGGATGGAGGAAGGCTTGACCGGCCAGTACTACGAATGGATTGACAAGCAAAAACTCAAGGGCGACCTTAAGCAGTACTTTATCCAAGACTACATTCTTTGGATGACAAAAGAAAGCGAAGGCGTCCAGCGCTTGGACAAAGAAGTTCGCGGAATCTTTTGGCGCAACATGCCCTTCCCGCAGGAACTCAAAGAAGACCTGCGCAAGCGCAGCCTAGTCTACGACGAGCTTTGCAAGAAAGACATGAACCGCGCCATGAGCGATGGTTACTAAGAGAGGAATATTTCATCGCGATGCTGCCTGCCGAGGGCGGCAATTTTTTTTGCAAGCGCGGCTTCGTCAAAGTCGCCGTTGGGCGCGAGGCCGCCTTCTTTTGCGCAAAAGTCGCGCAGGTCGATCAAAAATCTGTTCATCGAAAAGTGTTGGAATACAAAGAGTTGGTCGTAGACTGTCGCGGCGGCGGCAGTCTTGGGCTTGCAGGCGATTGCCGCTTCTTTTAGCGCCTCGCGGTAGGGGACAAAGATTCCCTTGTCCTTTAGTTCCGCGTATCCCACAAGCCAGATTTGCGCGCCTATGCCGGCGGCAAGCTGCGCGGTTTTTTGCGCGAGCCACAATTGGCTTTGCAAAATCAAATCGCGCGCGGCGGCGTTTTTGGACGCGATGAATTTTAAGTGCTTGGTCTTTGCCGAGTGAGCCGGCGTTTTGTTCAAGATGATCGCGTTTTTTCTAAAATCGATTCCAAGCGACGGGTGGCGCGCGAAAAATCCTTGCGCGATTTTTCCGGCTTGGCCCACCAAGTATTTTTGGTTGGCGGCGCGCTGCTCGTCTTTTCCGGGGTTGTCGCCGATTACGATTATTTTTATTTCGTCGTCTTGCGTTATCGCGTCAAGCGCGGTGTTGTAAACGACGGGCGTTTCTATCGGATAGTCGGGCGTGTCCTGCGCCGCCGCCGCTTTTTGCAGGGGAAGCAGTTGCGGGGCAAGCGCGCTCCATTTGGCGCATTTTTTTTTGTATTCGTCGCGGAACGTTTTTAGCGCCGCGTATTGCTCTTTGTCCATTGGTTCAATTATATAGAAAAAAGTCGCGCGGTCAAGGGCGGACTGCCGCGCGATAAAGCGGGCTTGACCTGACATTTCAATTTCAATAGAATAATCGAACTTGTCAAAATTTGGTGGGGTAAATCTTTTATGGAATTCACACAGGAAACAATCGACGCTCTTAGCGTAAACGAAGTTGAAATCATGAAGCGCGTCGCCGAGGAGTTGAACATAAAGGTTCAGCAAGTCAGCGCCGTAATTTCTTTGGTGGCCGAAGGCTGCACCATTCCCTTTATCGCGCGCTACCGCAAGGAGCGCCACGGTTCGCTAGACGAATTGCAAGTCCGCGAAAGCGACCATCTTTACACCAGCTACAAAAATTTGGAAGAGCGCCGCTTGGAAATCGTAAAAGGAATTTTCGCGCAAAACAAATTGACCGAAAGCCTTTACAACGCAGCGATGGGCGCCAAAACTTTGAGCGAGCTTGAAGACCTTTGGGCTCCCTTCAAGAAAAAGAAGAAGACGCGCGGAATGGTCGCCATCGAAAAAGGTTTGGACGCTCTTGCCGACGCGATGCTTGAATTGGACGACGCCGCTCTCGAAGAAAAAGCGAAAGAGTTCGTAAAGACCGACGCGGAAGATCCCGCGCTCAACGTTCCGACAGTCCAAGACGCTTTGGACGGCGCCAAAGACATCATCGCCGAGCGCGTCTCTCAGGACACCGACAACCGCGCCGCGGTCCACGACTTGTACATTCAGGGCGGAACGATTGTAACAAAGGGAATCGTCGCCGAAGGACAAAAAGCGGAGGACGTTGAAAAGACTTCCACCTACAAAATGTACTGGGATTACTCAGAGCCTTTGGCGGAACTCAAGCCCCACCGCATTCTTGCGATCAACCGCGGCGAGCGCGAAGGAGCGCTTGACGTTACGATTGACGTTCCCGTTGACGACGCTGTCGCCATGCTCCAAAAGAAAGCCAAGATTCACAACGAATATCACAAGGCCGCGATTGAGGACGGCTTGGTTCGCCTTTTGAGCCCGGCGGTCGTTCGCGAAATCCGAAGCGACGAAGCCGACGAAGCCGACGTTCACGGAATCAGCGTCTTTAGCGAAAACCTAAAGAACCTTTTGATGCAGCAGCCGATCAAGGGAAGCCGCGTTTTGGGAATCGACCCCGGCATCCGCACCGGAACAAAGTGCGCGGCGCTCGACGAAACAGGAAAGTATTTGGGCTACTTTAAAATTTTCCAAGTTCAAAGCCCCGAAGACTCTTACAAGCAAATTTGCGACGCGATTGACAAGTACGACATTCAGGTTGTGGCCGTAGGAAACGGAACGGGCAGCCAGGAAGTCCAAGCGATTGTAAGCAAAGTCATCAGCGAAAACTACAAGGACGTTCAGTACACGGTCGTCGACGAAAGCGGCGCGTCCGTCTATTCGGCGAGCGACATCGCCCGCGAAGAATTCCCCGACCTTGACCTTACGATTCGCGGCGCCATCAGCATGGGCCGCCGTTTGCAGGACCCGCTCGCCGAGCTTGTTAAGATTGACCCAAAAGCGATTGGCGTCGGCCTTTACCAGCACGATGTTAACCAAAAAAAGCTTGGCGACGCGCTTGACGAAGTTGTCGGCTCGGTCGTAAACCAAGTCGGCGTGAACTTGAACACGGCCAGCTACTCTTTGCTAAAATACGTTTCCGGCATTACAAGCGGAACGGCGAAAAAAATCGTTGCCTATCGCGACGCCAATGGAAAGATCACAAGCCGCGAGGACCTAAAGAAAGTTCCCGGCCTTGGACCAAAAGCCTTTGAGCAGTGCGCGGGCTTTTTGAAAATCGCCGAAAGCTCCGACCCGCTTGACAACACATGGGTTCACCCCGAAAACTACGAGCTGGCGCGCGAGCTTTTGCCGCTTGTCCAGAACAAAGAAAAAATCTCCGCCGACTTAAAAAAGAAGTTGGAGGAAAAATATTCTGTCGGCGAGACAACGCTCAACGACATTGTTGACGAGCTCCAAAAGCCCAACCGCGACCCGCGCGCCGATTATCCGGCTCCGATCATGCAAAAGGGCGTCGTCGCTTTTGAAGACCTTAAGCCCGGCATGAAGGTGACAGGAAAAATCCGCAACGTCGTTGACTTTGGCGCCTTTGTCGACATCGGCTTGCACGAGACCGGCTTGATTCACGTAAGCGAGCTTAGCGACAACTTTGTAAAGGACCCGATGGAAGTGGTCAAGGTAGGCGACGTCCACGAGTTCACGATTTTGAACTTGGACATGGACAGGCGCCGCATAAGCCTTTCGCTTAAGAGCGACGCAGCCAGCCGAGCGGGAACCGACGAAAAGTCCAAGGTTCGCGGAACGGCAGGCGGAGCGGGAACCGGCGCCGGCGGCAAAAAAGTCGTGGTCGTAAAGAAGGGCGGCGCCGGGGCTTCTGGCGCTAACTTCCGCGGCGGCGACTTTAAGCGCGACCAAAACGGCCCGCGCCGCGAAAAGCGCGAGTTCCAAGGCAGCGACGACGGCATGATGTACAATCCGTTTGCGGCTCTTTTAAAGAAATAAGCCGCAAACGGCTCTGTAGGGAAATTATTCTAATAGGCGCTCGCGCGCCTTGCGAGTCCCTTCGCCGCGCTGTTAAAAAAATAAAATCTCCATTTTCTCTAATTTAAAACTTGCTTTTTGGCGGCGCCTGTGATATAATTGTTCACTATGAACAAGAATACGCGGGCGCCTTTTTTTTGCGCCGCAACGATTATTGGCTTTCTCTTTTTCTCGTGCGGAAACTTTTCCGGCCTTGCCGTTCCGGAGAGCGTTTCCGTAAAAAGCAACGCAAGGTATGAAGGCGCTCTTGGCCAAAAATACTATGACTTGTCTGAAAAGTTTGGCGACGATTTTGTAAAGGATTTGGAAAAGGACTCCAACGCAAAAGTTTACAAATACGTTCCTGACGAAAGCGACCAAACGCAAAAATACATTCTGCATAGAAAAGTTTATGACGTCTCACTCAACGCCAACGACTACATCGATTCAATGAATATGGACGAGTCGCTTGGAGAGGGCTTCGCTTTTTCTAAAGAAATCAACTTGCCTACGGTTGACGAAAAGGCTCCTGACCGGCAGATTCCTCCAGGCTATAGCGCCGACGTGGACTTTACGATTCAGACCGAAAATTTTTCGCTTGACGAAATCATAACCGACGCGACGATTACAAGCGGCGAAATTATTATAAAGGCGGAAGGCGCGGACAATGCCTGCTATTCAATCAGCGAGTTTTCGTTGAGCGGAGTCACACAGGGCGACGGCTCCTCGCCTTATACAGAAGCTAATTTTACCCTTGACGGAAACGGAATAATCAACCTAAAGCTTGATTTGACCGGCGCCAAGATAACGCTCCCCGCAAGCCAAATAAAGGCGACAGGAAAATTGGTCAAAGATCCCAGCCGCAGCGTTACAGTCGGCGGAACGCTTGTCTGCGCCTTGTCGGTAAGAACCATTGACGTCAAGGCTGACTTGACAAAAGTCGGCGGCTATGTGATGAACGATTCGGAAAACCAAACGCCGCTTTCAAAAAAAATGTTGGCTTACGTCACGACAGTTGACTTTGGCCAAGCGTCCGGCGACGATTATTATAAGAGCGACAAAGACGGAAATATCACGGCTACAAAAGGCTTGGGAAAGGGAATAAAATTCAACGTCATAAATTCGCTTCCGGCTGGAAACAACATCGCGCTGACGATTAATTCTCCGACTTTTGAAATTGACTCAAGCGACGGACTTTACGTTAACGGCGTTAAGAAAACTTTGCCGGACGACGTTGTGATTCCTTCTAAAGGAAACGAAACTGTCTTTGAGCAAAGCTATGCGGAATTCGACTCCTTGGATTTTTCAAACACGACAAAATACGGCGACAAGGACAATCCAAAAAACATAGAGTTTTCGATAACATTTTCCAACGCGCAAGACTTGACCGGCTTGGAAATGGGAAAGTCCTACAAGATTGCCGTAAGCGATTCAAAAATGCTATTTGACTGGGACAATATGAATGTCGCTTTGAACAAAGCGGATCCAGTTGAAGACGCTGTTGACATGTCTGATTTTTCAATGGACAAAATGATGAGCGAAGTTGACGGCGAGACAAAAAAGCTGGTGGACAACTCCGTCTTTAAGACATTGCCGCTTTATCTTTTTGTTCAAAAGCCGACGGGCGAATTAAAGGATGACTTTAAGGATTTAAAAGTTGAGGGAAAAATCCACTTTGACTACACTGGCTCTGATTCAAATCCTAAAAAGGATTATGTCGTTGGAGACGACTCTACTGACGTGAACATGCCGATGTGCGACAGGCCCGTTTGGCCCGAGTCAGGACAAGTTTGTACAAAAGTTTTTTCTGAAGCGGGAAAGGATTATAGTTTCCTCTCGGACATCGCGAAAACGATGAACGCCCGCGCCAAAGATTTGAGCGTCGCTTACAGCATGAAGCTTTTGGGCGGCAAGGCGCTCAGCTTATATAAGGCTCGCGTTGATTCAATGTCAAAAGACGATTCGGCGACAATCGCCGTTGAGATGGCCGTTGTCATTCCCTTGCAATTTGACGTTGTGAAAAACACCGACCTTGACATTTATAAAATCGCAAAAATGGATATGGACGACAAGGACGACCTGATGAGCCGCGACAGCGTTTCCGACACGGAAACTTACGCAAAGTATTCGGGCGCGATTTCTTACATGCGCATGAACTACAATTTTATCAACACCGCGATTGACGGCTTTAACGCCAGTGTAAAAATTGACGACACCCATGAGGGCGAGCCTGGCGCGGACAAGTATTCCGGCATAAAGCGGGAAGTTAAAATTACAGGAAACGATCAAAGCGACGATGTTATCGATTTTACCAGCGACGAGATAAAGGCGGCGCTTACGCATCTGTTCATGCCAAAAATGACGATGACGGTTTCTGCGGGAACGCTTACGCTTAAACGCAACGCGCTTGAGTCGGAGACCTCTATAGGCGTAAGTCCTTGTGTGGTTTTGCAGTTGAACGACAGAATGGCTGTCGACATTACGGACATAATTAAGAAGTAAGGAGGGCAAAGATGAAAAGAATATTGTTTGTTGCGTTGACGCTTTGCCTCTCTTGCCTTTTTGCGGAACTGTATCCGGCGCGCCGCTATGTTGAGCTTGGCGTAAGCTCTGATATTTTGGTCGCGCAGAACGGAATGCCGCTTGCCGACATTTTTAAAAAGAATCTTGTCATTGACTTGAACAAGCTTTCGTCAAGCCTTCCAAAGTCTGGCTTTAAGGCTTACCTTTGGGAAGCGGACGACGTTCACTTGGACTTTAACTTTAAGAAGTTCGGCTTTGGCTTCCATGTCAATACGGAATACTCGGCCAACCTTAACATTTCAAAAGACTTGTTCAACATTCTGGGGAACGGAATCAAGCCAGGAAAGGAATACACCGCTGACGGAAACGTTTGGGCGGAATCTTTTGTGTCGTTCAGCGTTCCGGTAAGGTTCAACGTAGGAAAGTGGCGAATCAAGGTGGCGCCGGCATGCTTCGCTCCGCTTTATTACGTTCCTTCCACAACCGTAAAGGCCCGCGCCGTTAACGGAAAGGACGGATCGGTTACTGTTACGGCAACGGCTCCCATTGAATTTTACACAGTCGGAAGATACAAGAACATCGTAAAAGACGGATCGATTTCCTGGGACTTCTTTAAGGACTTTGACGGAAGCGGTTTGGGCCAAGACTTGGCGCGGGCCGCCGGCGTGGACATAAGCGCCTTGGTTGAATACCCCTTGTTGGACACCTTGGATATCGGCGGCTACGCCAACATTCCTATCGTTCCCGCCCGCCTAAAGGGAAAGGTGACCGCCACCGCGACGCTTTCGGCGCAGTGCGATTCCATTTTGCGCGTAATCACCGACGACAGCAAGTTTGAAAAGACCGCCGAAATCACCGACGCGGTTTATTCCGACGCCAACTATTATGTAAACCGCCCGATGCGTTTGGGCGGCGAATGCGCTTGGCGGCCGGTGGGAAAATGGCTTACGCTGCGCGGTTCGGCCGGCCTTGCCTTGCGAAACCCGTTTGGAAAAGACTTTAGCATAAAGAGCGTTTATCCCGAATATCGTTTGGGCGTGGAAATCGTCGGAATCGGCATGTTCGGCCTGAACCTTTCCACCGAATACACAAAGAAAATATTCGCGCACAGCGTGGGCATAATGCTTAACTTTAGGGCGATTGAATTTGACGTTGCCGCAGCCGTTTGCAGCCCGACATTCATCCAATCCTTTAAGGGCGAGGGCCTCTGCGCCTCCGCCGCCGTCAAGTTGGGATGGTAAAAAAACAAAAACGCTTTCGCGAAAATCCAAACGGCTGCTCACGAGGTACTTTTGGGGTTTAGTGATTAGCTTAACGTGTCCTAAGTTCGCACCGTTTGTCTTTTCGCTACGCATTTTTGTTTTTCCCCTCCCTACATTGACTTACAATGTTTTTTTTACTATAATTGTAGAAATTTAAACTTTCTTAACACATTGAGGAAGAGCATGAACAAGATTATCGAAAAAAGACAGCTTTCTGAAGTCGTTTACTACATGAAATTTGAGGCGCCGGACATTGCAAAAAACCGCAAGGCCGGTCAGTTCCTTATCGTTCAGGTTGACCAAGACTTGACCGAGCGCATTCCGCTTACAATCGCAGACGCCAACGCCGAGGAGGGCTGGGTTGCCATCGCCTTCCAGCCGGTTGGCGCGTCCACATACAAGCTTTCGCAGTTGAAAGAAGGCGACTACCTTGGCGGCGTTCTTGGCCCCTTGGGAACTCCCAGCGAAATCAAAAAGTACGACGGTCCTGTCGTTTGCGTTGGCGGAGGTTTTGGAACCGCTCCCCTTTATCCTATCGTTCAGGCTTTGAAGGAAGCTGGCAACAAGGTAATTTTGATCGAAGGCGCGCGCACAAAAGATTTGCTTATTTTTGTTGACGAGATGAAGGCCGTTTGCGACGAAGTCATCATCACGACCGACGACGGAAGCGCGGGCGAGAAGGGCGTCACCACAATTCCGCTTGAGCGCCTTTGCCAGAGCGACGTTCCGCCTGCCTTGATGATCGCGATTGGACCTCCGATAATGATGAAGTTCGCTTGCAAGACGGCGGAAAAGTACAACGTTCCGGCTGTCGTTTCGCTCAACACGATTATGATTGACGGAACGGGAATGTGCGGCGGCTGCCGCGTCAGTGTTGGCGGCGAGACAAAGTTTGTCTGCGTTGACGGCCCGGACTTTGACGGCCACCAGGTTGACTGGGACAACATGATGATGAGAATGAAGTCGTTCAAGCCGCAGGAAACGGAAGCGTTCCACAAGTGCAAAATCGGACTCAACTAATTTTAGGTAGGTAATAAAATGGCAGAACATATTTCAAAAGAGGCTTTGACACAAACAGGCCTTAACGAATGGAACAAAATAAAGGACAAGTTGGATTCGCTCGGAAACAAAGACCGCATGGCGATTCCCTTGCAGATAATGCCCACAGGCGAGCCGCTTGTTCGCGCCCGCCAGATGAGCGAAGTAGCGCTTGGCTACACAAAAGAGCAGGCGATGGTCGAAGCCAACCGCTGCCTTCAGTGCAAGAACCAGCCTTGCGTAAAGGGCTGTCCCGTCAACGTTCAGATTCCGCGCTTTGTCGCAAGCGTCGCCAAGGGAGACTTTAAGGCCGCCGTTGACGCGATCAAAGAAACAAACCTTTTGCCCGCCATTTGCGGCCGCGTTTGTCCGCAGGAAAAACAGTGCCAGGGCGAATGCACGGTAGGAAAAGTTTACAAGTCAGCCGAAAAGGCCGTTAGCATCGGACGCTTGGAGCGCTTTGTGGCCGACTGGGAACGCGAGAACAATATGGTTTCAGTTCCCGCTATCGCGGCCGCGACAGGAAAGAAAGTCGCCGTTATCGGTTCCGGTCCCGCGGGCCTTACAGTCGCCGCTGACTGCCGCCGAGCAGGCCACGACGTTACAGTCTTTGAAGCCTTCCACAAGGCGGGCGGAGTTATGGTTTACGGAATTCCTGAGTTCCGCCTTCCCAAAGACATCGTCGCCAAAGAAGTTGAAAATTTAAAGAAGATGGGCGTAAAATTTGAGATGAACTTTTTGGTCGGACGCACTTCTTCAATCCAGCAGATATTGACAGAAAAAGGCTTTGACGCCGCCTTTGTAGGAACTGGAGCCGGACTTCCAAAGTTCTTTAACATTCCCGGCGAAAACTACATCGGCGTCTTTAGCGCCAACGAATATTTGACCCGCGCCAACTTGATGAAGGCCTACGAAAAAGGAAAGGCCGACACGCCTTACTACGAAGCCAAGACGGTCGTAGTTTGCGGCGGCGGAAACGTCGCGATGGACGCGGCCCGCATGGCCTTGCGCTTGGGAGCGGAAAAGGTTTACGTAGTTTACCGCCGCACCCGCGCCGAGATGCCCGCCCGCGCCGAAGAAGTTGAGCATGCCGAGGAAGAAGGCGTCGAGTTCCGCTTCTTGGAAAACCCCGTCGAGATTTTGGGCAGCGCCGAAGAGGGCCGCGTTACTGGCCTTAAGGCTTTGAGCTACGAGCTTGGCGAGCCCGACGAATCAGGCCGCCGCTCTCCGGTTGCCATCAAGGGAAGCGAGCACGACATTCCTTGCGACGCCGTTATCGTCGCGCTTGGAAACAATTCCAACCCGCTTATCGCAAAGACCACGCCCGAGATTAACGTTGACAAGCGCGGCCACATTTTGGTTGACGAAAAGCAAGCCACCAGCATGACAAAAGTTTGGGCCGGAGGCGACATCGTTTTGGGCGCCGCGACGGTTATCCTTGCCATGGGCGAAGGCCGCAAAGCCGCCGCCAGCATCAACGAATATTTGGCGAAGTAATTATGCTTTGGTACTTGGGCCGATACTTGCAGGCCGCGTTTAACTTTGGCCCCGCGCGCCTTTTGCAGTCATACGCGGTTTTGATTTCGCTCGCGCTTTACGCAGGATTTTTTTGTTCAGTAAAATTGTTGCCTAAATTCTACAACTTGCTTCCGCACGACCGCGGCCGCGAGTTCGCGCTTGCCTCCACCAGCGAGGCGGCCAAGGGAAAGCCTACCGGCGCGGGAGTCGTGTTCATTACGATTTTCTTTTTGGTTTGCCTTTTGTGCGTTCCGATGACCGGCTTGGAGCTGGCGGCGATTGTCTTTGTTTGGCTTACGATGCTGACCGGCTTTTTGGACGACCGCAGCGTCAACTCTTGGGGCGAATATTTAAAGGGCGCCTTGGACTTGATTTTGAGCGCGACCTTTAGCGCCATTATGTACGGATTCTTAAAAAAGTTTTCCGACGACGGAGCGGTGCGCTTTTGGTTCCCCTTTGTGACAAATCCGATTCAGATTCCGTTTTGGCTTTACGTCATCGTTGGAACGGTTTTGCTTTGGACTTCTATTAACACGACCAACTGCACGGACGGCGTTGACGGCCTTTCTTCAACGCTGATTCTTGTGGCGCTTATGACGCTTGGAATTATTTTCTACGTCGTGCTTGGCCACGTTGACATCGCAAAGTATTTGCTCGTTCCGCACTTAAAGACAGGAGCGGCGTGGGGCATTATGACTTTCGCGATGGCCGGAACGTTGATGGGCTACTTGTGGCACAACGCCTTCCCCAGCTCCGTTTTGATGGGAGACGCCGGAAGCCGCGCTCTGGGATTTTTTATCGGAGCCTGTGTGCTTGCGACTGGAAACCCCTTTATCCTTATCGCGACATCGCTTGTGATTTTGCTTAACGGCGGAACGGGACTCATCAAAGTCGCGCTCTTGCGCTTCTTTAAGATCAAGATTTTTTCAAACGTGCGCTTTCCTTTGCACGACCATGTGCGAAAAAATCTTGGCTGGTCTCCGACTCAAGTCTTGCTCAAGTTTTTGATTGTCCAGCTTTTGGTCACAATCTTTACGCTTGGCATCTTCTTTAAGATTAGATAGTTTGCAAGCCTAAGATTGCGGCGACAAAAACTGGTCGCAAGCCTAAAATGTCGCCGCCGGCTTCACTCAATTCCAAACAAGAGCGCGAGCGTTTTTGCGTCTCGCGTCATATTGCTTATCACGCAGTATTCGTTGGGCATGTGCGCCGTTTCGTCTAGGCTGCTCCATACCACGCAATCGTAGCCAAGGTTTCTAAGCTCTGCGGCAACCGTTCCTCCGCCGATTCCGATTGTCTTGGCTTCGATTCCATGCGCCTCTTTTATGGCGGAACTGAGCGCTTTTACAACCGGAGCGTTTTTGTCAGTGGCTTTTGACTGCGCGTTTTGCAAAAGATCGAACGACACTTTGACGCCCGAGAATTTTTCCTCTTCCGCGACAATCTTTTTTATCTCTTCCAAAACTTCTTCATTTTTATAGCGCGGTAGAACGCGGCAATCAAAGCAGAATACGTCGCTTCCCGGAATTATGTTCACGCCCGCAACGTTCGCGTCGCGCTTAGTCGGCTCAAAGGTGCAAGTGTTTGGTTCAAACAAATCGTCTTTTGCGTCAAACTTTTTATGCAAGAGCTCGTAAAGCGCGACGCTTAGACGGTTGGCGGCAAGGCAGGCGTTTAGGCCTTCGTCTGGCCGCGAGCCGTGACATTGCTTTCCGCTTACAGTAAACTGAATCCATAAAACGTTTTTTTCGGCAATCTCTATTGTTTGGCCAAGAGGATCGCCGCCGTCGGGGATTACAAAAAAGTCGTTCTTGTTAAAAAGCTCCGGGTGATTTTGCAAAAGCCAAATCATTCCGTACTTGCTTCCAACTTCTTCGTCGGCCGCGAACAAAAGTTTTATCGTGCGTTCCGGCTGGACTCCGTTTTTCACAAAGGCCCAGGCGGCGGCAAAGGCCGAACACAAACCTTGCTGGTTGTCCTCAACGCCGCGGCCAAAAAGCTTTCCGTCTTTTTCAACTACTGTCCACGGATCGGTTTTCCAGTCGGCCAAGTTTCCGACGGGAACCACGTCCATGTGCGCGATGGCCCAGACCGCGCCGGAAGCGGACGAGGCGTCGGAATCGGTGGAGGCGGCGGAACTGTCCGCGCGCCCAGGAATAGTCGCGATTAAGTTGGGCCGAACGCCGTTTTTGGCGCGGGGGTCGGGCGCGTCAAAGCGTTCCAAGTTTGTAATGCCGTGGTCGCGCAAAAATTGTTCCAATGCCGCGCATTTTTCCCATTCGCCGTCTCCGCCGTTTTCTGGGGCCAGCGCTTTATGCGATGTCAAAAGTTTTTGGAGCGCGACGCATACGTCCGCGCTGTTTTCTATGAATTGAAGAAGTTCCGATTTGTTCATGGGTACAATTATATATTCATAACATATATTTGGCAAGGATTGGCTTGGTCCCAGTATGTCGGGATAACTTCAAATTCCTTAAAACCAAGCGCCAAGTAAAATTTGTTGGTGCGGTCGTAGTCGGGGTAAACGCCCATCACCGCAAGCTCTACCGTGCTGGCGCCGGTTTCTTTTAGGTACAAAAATCCGGTGGGCTTTTCGCCTTCAAACGAGGCGAAGAATAATTTTCCGGGACTGTCGTTTATGTAGGCCTCGCGCGAAGAATCCACTTCAAACCATTCTTTAAGCGATTCCAAAATAGAGCGCGAGATTTTTTTCTTTTGTTCGTCGTCAATAATTTCTTTTGTCATTACAAATCGTTCCCGAATTTCTTGTTGAACTTATGCATGAGAAAGTGCGCGAACTTTAAATTTGCAATCATAAGAACAAAGGCGACAGGAATGCAAACAATGGTCACGGCGTTGAACGTAATGAGCTTCGCGCTCTTGTAAATGATCGCGGCGCTGATCGGCAGGCAAATTACGCTGGTTGCCACGCACGGAATGTATTTTCTTATGTACAGCGCGTGGCCGATGTGAACCAAAAGATGCGCCGCAAGCGAAAGAAAAATTCCAAACCACAAGCCGTAAAGAATTTCGTTCGGAAAATAATAGGCCAAGAGGCTCAGTCCAAAAAAAGGAATGAATTCTTCGTAGACTGCGAGTGCGAATCCCGCCGTGGTAAAGTTCCGATATGCGGCAGTCGCTTTTGGAAAGCGCTCAAACAAGTCGGGGTTCTTTTTAAAGAATCGGCCAAAGCCGATTATCTCTTCCATGTCGTGAAAAATAAAAATGATTGGCAAGAGCAGGATGTAGTCTTTCATTATTCCTCAAGCAAGTTTTTAAAAACTTTCGTGATTTTTGATTCGCCGTTCCTCTTCCAGATGAACTGAACGTCGTTTCCGACCGTTGGCGTCTTTTCCAAGCCGTCGGCTTTTGCGGGAATCAAAAGCTCCCAATAGCGGACGTAATAAACGCCGTCTTTGATTGACTCCACAACGCCCAAGTGTTGCTCAAAGATTTGCATAAAGCCTTCTTGGACTTTTACCTTGCGGTAGGAGGGGAATTCTTTGTTGATTTCTTGCAGGAGCTTTTTGTCTTCCAGCTTTTTAAAGTCCGCGCTTTCGATGATTCTTCCTTTGATTTTTGAAAAGTCGTCGTTTAACGGAAGGCACATTATCGCGTCAAAGGAATTTCCTTCGCCGTCGGTGATGCCAAAGTCCGAAGCGCGCTTAAAGCCAAAGCGCGGGTAATAGTTTGGCTCTCCGAGGACGACGATGCCCGCAACGCCCGCTTTCTTTGCCGCCTCGATTGACTTGCGCATAAGCTCGCCGCCGATGTCGTTTCCTTCAAGCGTCGGTTCCACGGCAAGCGGGCCAAAGGTGACTACTTCATGCCGCGTGCTTCCGTCGTCAATCCAAGCGCGCGTGTAGTAAACCGCTCCGACAATTTTGTTGTCAAGTTCCGCCACGCGGCTAAGTTCTGGAAGATAATCGTTGGATTCGCGAATGATTCTGACAAGAAAATGCTCGCTGCAACCCGGCCAATACTTGTTCCAAAAACTTCGCATAGTCATAAGCTCCGCGCCTTTGTAGTCGGCGGGCGTTTCCTGTCGAATGATTAAATTTTCTAGCATGATGCAGTTCCATCCACTTTGTACATTATTCTTAGGCGCTGCGCCTCGTTGGCTTCAAAGCCGAACTTTTGGTAAAAAGGAATCTTGTCCGGCATCGCGCACAGTTCCACAAAGATTTGCGTGCCCGGCGTTCCGTTTGCGTCGATGTATTTTAGAATCTCTTGAATCAAAATTTTCCCCAAGCCTTTCTTTTGCCAGTCGGGGTGAACGATGACGTCCTTTATGTAATAGCACAAGCCCTTGTCGCCAATCGCCCGCGCCATCGCGACGATTTTTTCTCCGTCAAAAATCGAAACGCGAAAGAGCGTGTTCTTCATCGCAAGCGCCGTTTGCTCCAGCGTCGGCGGCTCTCCCCAAACAGATTCCCAAAGATAGCGGAACTGCTCCGCGGTAAGCTCGTTGTGTTTTATTGTAAAGGCGGACATGAGGGTAGTATAGCGGATTTTTTTGGTTTTGGAAAGTCAACTTTTTACAAAAACATTGCCATATAAAATGGAATGAATGTTATGTCGCTTTCTGTCTTTAAGTCTTTGCCGCAAATGACATATTGTTTTGAAACTTGCTTTGAATATTTTTGACAGAATAAATCGAGCGAACGATGATTTTTGTATACAGAAGATTTTACTTCAAGGGGGATGATTTTTTTTCCGTCAGGAATCATAAAGTCTATCTCGTGATGGTCAAAGTTATGGAAAAATAATTCGTATCCTTTTGAGCGAAGAATTTGCGCAATCGCATTTTCAAAAATCATGCCTAGATTTATATTTATTTTGTCTACAATAAGTTGTTTGTAAATTGATTCTTGAATCGGATGATTTGAATTCATGAAAATTTGCGTTGTCAGCAAGCCGGTGTCTCCCATGAAAATTTTTTGGCAAGAAATATCTTTGTTGAGAGCAAAGGCAAAATTTGGGTCGGAGCAATTGTT
>JBGUQT010000032.1:0-1729 GCA_045131275.1 Treponema sp. | reverse complement strand
TGCCATCCTTCATGGTGTAAGATGCGATTTCGCGATTGCGGGTTTTCCCGTTTTTGTCAATCAGGGTAACCGAAATGGTTCCAGACGATGTTTTTCCGGTAGGCAAGTCATGGACTTTCTTGGCGATTTCGTTTGCCGATTGGGCAAAGGTGGTTGTCGCAAAAATCAAACAAGATACGGCTAGTTTAAAGAATGTGTGCTTCATGTTTTCTCCTTTTTTTCTGATTATTTTTTGCGAATCCAGTATTCCGTTGCGCCCAATAGTCCCCAACGGTCTAGGGAACCTCGCAGTTCGAGTCGGCCCTTCTTGTCGATTGAAATCTTGCCGTGGTAGGTCTTGTTTTCTTCGGGGTCGTAAATCGTTCCGCCGGTAAGCTTGTCGCCATCGGCTTTCATGTCCTTGATGAACACGGTGCCTACGAGTTTTTGGTCGGCCGGGTCGTTGGAATCCAAAATTTCGGTTATTTTGCCGTAGTACTTGCCGTTGTCGCCTTTGTATATGTTCACGGTGGCGTATGGTTTATCGGTGTCGGGATCGATAGCTGTCCAGAATCCCAGGATTTTATCCACTTGTGCATAGACAGTCATTGCTGCAATGCTCAGAAAAAGCATGAAAACGAATTTTTTCATGAGGATTCTCCTGTTAGAAAATGTTTTACTTTGTTTAATATATGTTAATTTTTTTTTGTGGATGATTTTTTTTCTCCCTTTTTATTCCAACTTGGAATATTATTTTTCTAAGTTTATGCCTGACATAACTAAAAAACTAAGCTCTAAGTTCTAAATTCTAAGCGTTAAGTTCTACCCACTATTATGAAAGAATTTGCTCCTGCTAAAATCAACTTGTTCTTAGATGTCATCCGTAAACGTGAAGATGGCTACCATGATCTGGGTACAGTGTTCCAGACGGTCGATGCCGGCGATACCGTTAGCGCCGAAATCCGCGAAGACGGGCGGATCACCCTTTGCTACAATGAACCGCAGGACTATCCGTTGGAGTCCGACTTGGTCTATAAGGCCGCAAAACTTTTGCAGGCCGAATCGGGAACCAAGCTTGGTGCCGATATTTTCCTTAAAAAGATTATGCCTCTGGGGGCTGGTCTCGGTGGGGGCTCCGCTGATGCGGCGGCGACACTTCGCCTGCTGAACCAGCTGTGGAAGCTTAAGTTTAAATTCGAAAAGCTCGAAGAACTGGGCGCGCGCCTTGGTGCCGACGTGCCGTTCCTAGTGCGTGGTGGTACCGCCTTTGCCGAAGGCATCGGCGAAAAGCTTACGTTTGTCAAATCGCTGCAGTTGCCGGGGGAGGTTCACCTCTTGATTGCCACTCCGCATGACGCGGTCCCGACCAAGGACGCCTATGCGGGAGTCCCCAAGTCTGGCCCGGACCGTTGGGAGTTGTACAAGGCGAAGTGCTTACGCACGGGCAAGGCTGCCTCGATCGATTATGCGCTTAACAACCTTTACAACGCCTTTGAAGAATCGGTTTTCCCGAAACATCCATTGGTCGAAGAGATGAAAAACGAATTCAAGCGCCTCGGTGCGAAGTCCGTCCTGATGTCGGGGTCGGGTGCGTCGGTTTTTGGAGTCTTTGAAAGCCGCGCCCTAGCGAAAGAGGCTGCCGAAGAGCTAAAACCGATCTCTAGGTACCAGGTCGTAACCCGCTTTTTTGAGGGATTTTAGCGAAAACCCTTTGAAAGTGGCGTAAATTTGCTATATTTGCGCCACCATT
>JBGUQT010000031.1:0-26767 GCA_045131275.1 Treponema sp. | reverse complement strand
CATCCCGAACACGGAAGTCAAGCTCTCCTGCGCCGATGATAGTGCCTTCGCGGCGCGAAAGTAGGTGGCTGCCGGGCTTTTTTTTGTTTAAATCGTTTCGTTTGGGTTGTGGCCGTCCCGTTCAGGGTGCGTCCCGTCTTCGTCAGCCACCTGCGGCGGGGCGGCCCGGTCCGCCCCGAGCCCGGTTGCATCGATGAGCCTAAAAAACGCTTTCGCGCTTTTCTTCACGGCCCCTCCATTGTGGGCAGGCTGCCGGGCTTTTTTTGTCCGGAGGCCCGCGGCGCGCGTGGGACGGGGAATTCTTGTTTGGGTGAGTTACTTTGTCTGCATTGTGTAGACGCCGTCCCAAAGCTCTGGGATGCCGTTAGCCAGGAAGTCGGCGCAGCGGCTAGAGAAGACGGCGCTTGATTCGTCGGCGGGGTAAAGGGCTTTGGCCATGTCAAAGTATTTTTTAGCTTCTTCCAATTCAGATTGAGGCTTTTGGTAGCCAGGAACGTTGCTTCCCTTCATGTAACATTCCATTCCGCGGTTAAAGATGGCGGCGGCTTTTAATTGGGCGTCGCTCATTTTGTTCCTAAAGCCTAGTATGTTGTAAATGCGGACAGGACGTTCCACGTTGATTACGCGGACGGCGTCAAAACTGCGCGTTATGATTTCGTCCGCGCGGCTGGATTTTTGCAGCAGCGTGTAAGTGCTTTGCGAGCACATGATCCATGAGCCGTAAACTTTGTTTGTTCCTTCCAAGCGCGAAGCCAAGTTTACATTGTTTCCCATGATTGTGTAGTTAAGCTTTTTGTCAGTTCCCATGTTTCCTACAACCATTCGGCCGCTGTTAAGTCCTACGCGCGATTGCAAGAGCATTGGAATGTGGCCGTTGGCGTTGTATTCATCGACATAGGCCAAATATTTTTTTGTTTGCTCTGGAGTCCAATTTTCCTTTGCGGCTACTTCCTTCCAAGGTTTTTCGGCGCATTCAGGGTATTTAAATTCTTTGTAAAACTCTTTGTTAATCTTTTCTTCCGCCTCACGCATTTTTATTGCGGCAGAGCAAGAGTGGAACGCGTGGTCGGGATCGTCAATTGGCGCTCCAAAGAAGGAAACGATTTCGTCGCCTACGTATTTGTCGATTGTTCCTCGTTCGCCTTGAATCGCGTCGCTAAGGGCTCCCAAATAATTGTTGAGCGCGGCGACCAATTGTTCGGCGCCTTTTTCTTCGCCGTTAATGTTGTTGACGATTTCGGTGAACTTGGAAAACTTGCGCACGTCGCTAAAGAGCGCGGTCAATTCCTTGTTGTCGCCGCCGACTTGAGCGTAGCGCGGGTTTTGGATGATTTGTTCTACAACTTCCGGCGCTACATAGGCTCCGAATTTGGATTTAATCAAGGCGCGTTCGCGCTCGTTTGACGCAAAGCGCAAGATCATCAGCGCCAAGTAAGAGCTGAACTCAATCAAAACGGCGGCGACGATTGGAACGTAAAGGCCAAAGAGCGCCATTAGAATAACGGCCATAGCAATGGAAGCCGCGATAAGCGCTCCGCCTGTAATGTTTTGCAAGGCGGGAGAGGCCTTTGCGGTGGCCAGCGCGAACGCCGTGAACAAAGCGAACGCAATCAAAATGGCCCACCAAACTGAAACTGGCGTTATGAATTGTCCCGTGGAGATTGTGTTGTAAACATTCGCATGGGTTCCAACATTTGGAAAGAAGTTCTTGAAAGGCGTGCTTCCCAAATCGGTTGAGCCTGAAGCCATGTTTCCGACTATGCAAAAGGCTCCGTTCAATTTTTTTTCTATTGAGTCGAATGTGTCCAAATACAATTCCGTCAAACTTTTGACTCCGTCAAATGCGTTGTCAAAGAAATTAGTGAGCATTGCGGCGTCTTCGCTGTCAATCGCGTTTGTGCCCTCAAGGCTTTCAATTGCGACTTGAATTTCGCTTTTGTATTGGCCAGTGTAAAAGTTTTTCACGCGCTTGAAGAATTCTTTTCGCGCTTCAAAGTAAGAGGCTTGCAATTCTTGAACGCTTTCGCCCATTCCGTTTTCGCTTGGAATCGCGTTTCCGTCTATGTCATAGCCGTTTAGATTGTCAAAAATGTAGGAGCGGAAATTTTGGATGTATTGGGCGTCCTCAAATATTCCCTCGATTTCTGAACTGTAGGAAAGCGGCGCGCCTTCAGCGTCCGTAAGCGAAATGCGGGTGAATTCCTGCAAGTTGTTGAGCAGCGCGTCTTCGCATTCTTTTAGTTGGTTTATGATCATTACGCTTTCGTGCTTAAAGGTTTCGGCGTATTCTCCCGGCGCCCAGTGGACCAACATGCATCCGTTTGAGTCAAGGGGAATGTGTATGTTTGCGCGAGAGCCGTTCTTCTTTAGCGCGCCGCGCAAAATCAATTGGTTTCCTGTCCTTTCTATGGATTGAGCGTCAAGTTCTTTTACAAGCGGAGCGAATACCAATTGTCCCGCAAAGCCGCCGTTCTGTTTGTCCAAAAGCTCGACGCGCCGTCTTGTTCCGTCTTTGTCAACAATGATGTTGGTAAAGCCCGCTCCTGCGGCCATTTTTATAAAGCGGTGAAGGGCCGGCGAAAAGCCGCGCGTGGTTCCGTTCGCGCGGGACTCGGTTTGATTTCCTTTGTTGATCAAGTCATTCGGGTCGGACACGTTCTTTATTAAAAAACGCTCTCGCGCGTATTCGTCGTCTTCTTTGCTGACAGAAACTATTTGCTCCTTGTTTAATGTGAGCCAAGTGTTTCCAAAAAATTGAACGGCTTTTGCGAATAGTTCGTCGTTGTCGCGGAAAACTTGGCCGACAATTTGCGGCGCCTCGTTTGTTCCGATTTTTTCCATTAAAAGTTGGGCTTCCTCTGGATTTACCGCTATTTTTGACGGGGAAAGGTATTCTATATCGAATACAGCCGCCCTTGCGCCCACTTCCTTAAGGCGAAGAAGAACGTCTGCAATAATGTCGCGGCTCCAAGGCCAAGGGCCTAATTTGTCAAGGGAGGCGTCGTCGATTTCGACCAACGCGAGGTCGTCGCATTCTTCAGTGACAGGCTTTGTCGCCAAGAGCATGTCATAAACGCGAAATTCAAATTTCTTTAACGCTCCTATGCCAGAAAAAAGGGCCCAAAAAGCGGTGGAAATCGCCACCGCAGCCAATGCTGACTTTAATCCGCTTGATTTTGCCTTAACTTTCTTTTCCATAAAAATAATTATAGCGTAAAAAGCCGTTTTGCGCTATAATTATTCTATGATTTCTGAATATTTTAAAAATCTTTTGAATGACAAGACAGCCTCCGCTATTCGAAAAATGTTTGAAGAAGGAAAGATTCTTAAGGCAAAGTACGGAGCGGACAAAGTTTACGACTTTAGTTTGGGAAACCCGGACCTTGACCCGCCAAAGGAAGTTTTGGACGCGATTAAGGAAGTCGCCGCCGACACAAGCCACGGCGCCCATGGATATATGTCCAACGCGGGCTACGACGAATGCCGAGCCGCGATGGCCCAAAAAGAAAGCCAGGAGCAGGGCGTGAATGTCGACGCTTCTTGCGTGATTATGACTGTAGGAGCGGCTTCCGCCATTTCAAGCGTCATCAAGGCCTTGATAATGCCCGGCGAAGAAGTGATTGTTCCGTCGCCGTTTTTTGCCGAGTACACGCATTACGCCAAAAACCACGGTGGAACGCTTGTTCCCGTTCCGACAAAAAAAGACTTTTCGCTTGACGTTGGAGCGATAAAGGCGGCCTTGAACAAAAAGACCGTCGCGGTCATAATCAATTCGCCCAACAACCCCACTGGAAAGATTTATTCCGCCGCCGAGATCCGCGAGCTTTGTTCCGCGCTAAAAGAGTTTGGAGCCGCCAATGGCCGCTATCCATATTTGATATGCGACGAGCCTTACCGCGCGATCGTTTACGACGGAGTGGAAGTGCCGCCGGTCTTTCCTGAATACGAATACTCTGTGGTCGTCACGAGCTTTGCAAAGAACCTTAGCTTGCCCGGTGAGCGCGTCGGCTACATTTGCTGCAATCCCGCCAATCCCGAAAAGGCGGACTTTATCGCCGCGACCACGATGGCTTTTAGAATTTCCGGCTGCGTCAACGCTCCGGCCTTTTTCCAAAAAGTCGTCGCAAAGAGTTGGAACGCTCCCGTTGACTATTCGTCGTACCTTAAAAGGCGCGATTTGTTGATGGACGTTTTGGACAACGCCGGCATAGAATACGTTCGTCCGCAAGGAGCCTTTTACATTTTTGCAAAAGTTCCCAAAGCCTTTGGCGACGACGATTCGGCCTTTGTCGAGGTTTTGGAAAAGAACTTGATCTTGTGCGCGCCCGGAAAGGGCTTTGGAATGAAAGGGTATTTTAGAATCGCATATTGCGTTGACGAAAAGACAATCGTAAATTCGCGCGAGGCTTTTTACAAGGCCGCGCATGCGTCAAGATAATTTGGAGGAAATATGAAAATTTTAATGGTAAGTTCTGAAGCTGTTCCTTTCGCTAAAACTGGCGGTTTGGCTGACGCCGTAAGCGCCTTGTCCGTCGCCCTTACCAATATGGGCCACGAAGTGAAAATCGTGATTCCCCGCTACTATAAAATCGACAGAAAGTCTTTGACGCCCCTTGCCGGCGCGATGGGCGTAGGCGTAGGCGGAGGCGAGGCTTGGACCGAAGTTTACAAGACAACGATGCCCGGCTGTCCCAAGTGCGAGGTCTTCTTTATCGAGCACGAAAACTCCTTTGGCCGCGACGGCATTTACGGCGTTCCGGGCGAGACGGACTTTCACGACAACCCTTATCGCTTTTCAATTTTGTGCCACGGCGCCTTCCAGCTTTGTCGAAAAATCAACTGGATGCCCGACATCATTCACGCGCACGACTGGTCTGCCGCGCTGGCCTTGGCCCTTCTAAAGCACGTTTACCGCTGGCAGGATTTTGGCAACACCGCCGGCGTTCTTTCTATCCACAACTTGGGCTACCAAGGCCAGTATTCAAAGGACAGCTTTCCCGCGCTGGGAATTGACTGGGGCCTTTACTACGGCGCCGGTTTTGAGCGGAACGGAGCGATAAACTTTTTGCAAGCCGGCATTTCTTGCGCCGACATGATCACCACAGTGTCGCCGACATATGCCCGCGAAATCCAAACGCCCGAAGGCGGCTTTGGAATGGACGGCCTTTTGCGCGTTCGCAGCGACGTTGTCCGCGGCATTTTGAACGGCTGCGACCTTAAGGCGTGGAATCCCGCGGTTGACAAAAAGATTCCTGCGACATATTCAGTAAAGAACATGAAGGGCAAGGCTGTTTGCAAGGCCGAGCTTCAAAAGCAGTTTGGCCTTCCCGTAAATCCCAACGTTCCGATTTTTGGAATCGTAACCCGCCTTGTTGACCAAAAGGGAATCGCCGAGCTTTTCGCTCCGACATACGGATGCTTGTACAGCCTTTGCGCCAACATGGACATTCAGTTTGTGGCGCTTGGCTCAGGCGAGTCTTGGTGCGAAAACGAGATGAACGTCCTGCAGTCAAAGCTTCCCAACTTTAGGGCTTACATCGGCTACAACGACGCGCTCAGCCACTTGATTGAGGCCGGAAGCGACTTCTTTGTCATGCCAAGCCACTACGAGCCGTGCGGTCTTAACCAAATTTATTCCTTGATTTACGGAACGCTTCCGATTGTTCGCAACACAGGCGGCTTGGCGGACACCGTTCAAAACTACAACGAGCAGACCGGCGAGGGAACCGGCTTTATGTTTGACCAAATCACTCCCAGCGCGCTTTACAACACGATTGGCTGGGCTGTTTACGCTTACTACAACAAAAAGGACCACATCAAAAAGATGCAGGAGCGCGGCATGAAGAGCGTATTTAGCTGGGAAGACTCCGCCAAGCAGTACCTTGACGTGTATAAAGAAGCCTTGGACCGCAAGTAGCGCTTAGAATTCTACTATTTGATTCTTGCTGTCGATGTACCAATCTGCCAAGGGAATCGGCTGCTCAACGTTGTACCAAGTCAAGCTTGAGTCTTCGTTAAGGGTTGACAGTTGCCCTTGGCATTTTATTATGTCCACGGCAAGCGAAGATCCGCTTTTGAGAGAATATTTTTTTAGGCTCTTTGCGTTTATAACGTTGACATTTTTTGAGCCCAAGTTTGTGAACACAAGCGGGAATGCGGGGCGGACAAAGGACTCGCTTTCTTCCTTTGCGGAACTTGCGAATTCTTTTATAGTGAGCGCTTTTGTTCCAAAGCAAAAGGCGCTTGAAGTGTAGCCGTCGTTTGTTGAAATCAAGCGCGATCCAAAAAGGTATCCGCCGCTTTCTTCTATGCTTACGGTAATGTCTCCGTCCATTTTGACGGGAACGGTTTCGCGCGTCTTGATGTTGACCAAGACCAAGGCCGACGTTGGGTTTGATGAAGCCGTTTTGGCCACCGCCAAAGTGTTGTTTTCAAGCGCGGCGGCGTCTTGGATTCCGCTTCCCAAGTAAAGTTCGGTCAATCCCCCGCTTTCAAAAGAGTAAAAGTTCACTTTTGAATTTTCGATTTCCAAAAAGCCCTTTTGTCCGTTTACTGTGGCTTCGCGAAGTTTTTTGATTCTGTTTTGGCTGTTGAACAAAAGCTTGGCGTCTCCGCTTTGCGCGTCCATTGAATAAATTCCGGCTAGGCGGTTGTCAGAACGTAAAAGAAGCCTTCCGTGCGCGCAAGAAATGATTGTCCAATAATGGGAATTGTTGAAAATTACGGGCGAATTGTTTTCGTAATTGGTTTTGATGATGGCGCTGTTTGTCAAAATGTAAATGTTTTGTCCGTCGGAACAAATGCCGTGAATTTTTTGGTAAACTTCGTTTGAGATTAACGCAAGGTTTGACGGCAAGGAATTTTCTATTGTGTCGGCGGAATAAACGTTTCCGTCCTGGGCGCCCAAGAGCAAAGCATCGCCCTGCAAGCAGGCCGCGGCGAATTTTTTAGCGACGTCGCCCTTTATGTTTTTGTAAATCAAAGGCCCTCTTAGAGAGTTGTCCTCGACAGAAATTTTGTAAAGCGAATAAAGGTCTTGCGATCCGTCAATGTAATAAAGGCCGCCGTCGTTTTCAAAAAGCGTGGGGTCTTTTGCAGCCGCGGCCTTAATTTTGCCGCCGTTCTCCGCGTTAAGGATGTAAATTGATCCGTTCTTTACGCCGGCCAAAAGCGCGTTCTTTGCGAATAGGACGGGCTTTTCCAAACCCGCTTCCGCGGGAACTTTTTTTAGGGGCTTTCCTGTCTTTAGGCTAAAGTAAGCCAAAGCGCCTTCTGTCGCGGAGTAGAGCAAGACGTTTTTTTCGCTTTCGCTTGTTTTTGCCCAAGAGGCCGTCATTCCCCAGTCCTTGATTTTTACATAAGGCTTTCCGCTTGCGGCAAGATAAAAGTAAACTCCGTTTCTTTCTGTCGTTGTCGCGATGATGTACGTTCCTTTTGCGCTGTATGTCAAGCTTGTCACTTGGGCTTTTAGCAAGATTGAGCGCGTTGTTTTTTTCGCGGCGCAGTTCCATATTTTTACGCTGTGGTAGCCTGTGTCGTCGCCTTCGTAAAAGGCGATTTCTTTTCCGCTTGGAGCTGGAACGGCGATTTGAATTTTTTTGTCCGAAACTTGAAAGTGCTCTCCGATTCCGTTGGCCCAACGGATGATAAAGCCGTCTTGGCCAACCGTGTAAAAGGCTTGGTCTTTTGAATTGCTTTCAGGAAACAAGGCGACGATTCCAGCCTTGTGCCCTTGGCTTGAAAAGCGGGGTTGGGCGCCGGCTGCCGTTCCCGCCAAAAGGGCCGCAAAAAAAATGCCCGCGACTTTAAATCTAATGTTTGATGGCTTTTTCATTTTGACCTTCCAAATTTTTCTATAAAGTATTTTATATCGCCGCCAAGACCGAACGCGAATAAGAGCATTATAATCGCAAAGCCTGCGACTTGGATTTTGTATTGAATCCTTGGCGGGATTTGTTTTTTTGCAATCGCTTGGAACAGCGCGAACAAAATCAGGCCGCCGTCAAGAATCGGTATCGGCAACAGGTTCATTATAAAAAGCGAAACGCTGATCAAAGACATAAATTGAAGGACGACGACCCATCCTGTTTTTGCGCCCGCCGCAAACCCTTCTTTTGCCGTTTCGCCAAGCATGCTGGAAATGCGGGCAGGGCCGGACACTGCGTTTGTTATGTCAACGCCTTTGAACAAAACTCCAAGGCCTTTTAGCGTAGAACAAAAAATTTTTTTGGTTTCAAAAAAGCCGGCCTTAAGCGCCTGAAAAAAAGGCAGCGGTTCAATGGTCTTTTCTATCTCGCCGCCGCTTGCCATAACTCCAAGAATGCCGTTGCCTTCTTTTTTGTTGATCAAAGTATGAACGTTGAAGACAAGCGTCTCTTGTCTTCCGTCGGGACTTGCTCTAAGGACTTCGACACTTATGTCTTCGTCGCCCAAAAGCGCGACTTGCTCGTATATGTCCGAAAAGTCCGTTATTTCTTTTCCTTGAATTTTTGTGATCGTGTCTCCGCTTTTTATTCCCGCGTCGCGGGCGGGAGACGCGATGTTTGGATCGTCTGGAATTTGTATTGTCGCGCTTCTTGTATAATAGCTGTATCCCAGCATTGCGATTATGACGCATGCGATGAACGTAAAGAACAAGTTAAAGAAGGGGCCTGCAAAGCCAATCAAGGCGCGCTTTAAGGGATGCGTTCCGTAAAGGGAATCGTTTTCTCCGGGAACGTAGGCCATTCCGTCTTCCACTGCTTTTGTGAATTCTTTTTCGCCCTTCATTTGGCAGTAGCCGCCTATGGGCAAAAGCGAAAGCCGATAATCTGTGCCGCCAATTTTTTTGTGGAGCAGAATTGGACCCATGAAAATGGAAAAGGCTTCGACTTTGACTCCGCACAAGCGGGCGGCAAGAAAGTGTCCCAATTCGTGGAAGAAAATCAAAAAGCTCAAGATTAAAAGGCCGGTTACGATTGTCAAAGCGCGGCCTCCGCTATTGAGCGCGCCTTTTTGTCGGCCTCGAACACATCGTCAAAGTCGCGCGGCGCTTGGCTCCAATCCGCGGCAAGCGTTTCTTGAACGGTTCGGGCTATGTCTAAGAATCCTATTTTTTTGTCGATAAAGGCGTGGGCCGCGACCTCGTCCGCCGCGTTAAAGGCTATTGTGTAAGAGGCGCCCTTGTCCGCCGCGCTTTCGGCCAAGCCCAAAAGCGGAAAGTCGTCGCGCCTTGGCTCGTAAAAGCTCATGTTGTGGCCCGCGAGGCTAAATTTTTCCAAGCCGCTGTCAACGTATTCAGGCCAGCAAAGCGCTCCCATAATCGGATGGCGCATGTCGGGATCGGAAATTTGCGCGTAAAGAATTCCGTCGCTTGTCCGTACCAAAGAATGGATCAAGCTTTCCGGATGGACGACTACGCTTATGTTTTGGACGTTTGTGTCAAAGAGGCGGCGGGCCTCGATGACTTCAAGTCCTTTGTTGGCCAAGGTTGCCGAGTCCACCGTAATTTTTTTCCCCATCTTCCAAGTGGGGTGCTTTAAAGCGTCGTCCAAGGTTACGGACTCCAATTGCTGTCGAGTGTAGTTTCTAAAAGGCCCGCCGCTGGCTGTGATTACGATTTCGGCGATGTTTTTCGTTCCGCAAAAATGAATCAAGTTAAAGATGGCGGAATGTTCCGAGTCTACGGGGATTATTTGCGCGCCGCTTTTCTGGGCCTCAGCCTTTATCAAAGGCCAAGCCATTACGACCGTTTCCTTGTTGGCAAGCGCAAGGTTGATTCCGCGCTCTACGACAAGCTTTGAGGGGAGGAGGCCGGCCGCGCCAGCGATTCCGTTGACAACGATGTCGGGGTTCGCGCTGTCCAAAAGGCGCGCGACGCCGTCGATTCCGTCTTGGCTTGTAAGGGTGGAGGGGCATTTAAATTCCCGCGCCAGCGAGTCTAGATTTTCCTTTGAAGAATTTGCTTGAAGGCCGACGACCAAAAATTTGTCGGGGTGCCTGCGCGCCAAAGCCAGCGCGCTTGTTCCGATAGAGCCTGTGCTTCCCAATACAAGAATCTTTTTCATGCGAACAAGAACTTAATCAAAAAGAAGTAAAAGGGCGCGGCCATAAAGATTGAGTCAACGCTGTCCAAAACGCCTCCGCGGCCAAGGACTACGTTTCCGCTGTCCTTGACTTCGGCGCTGCGCTTAAAGACGCTTTCGGCCAAGTCGCCGATTATGGCCGCCGCGCAAATTACGACAGAAAGTATGGCGGTTTTTGGCAAAAGGTTTGTCGTGGCAAAAACGTCCTTAAAGACAAGGTGGGTCATTATAACCGAAAAGACAAAGCTTCCGACAAACGCTCCGATAAAGCCCGCCACGCTCTTGTTAGGGCTTGCCAAAAGAACGCCGCGGTTGTTTTTTCCAAAAAGCATTCCAAAAAGCCAGGCCGCGCTGTCGCTTATAAAGACAAGCACTAAGAATGTCGCCAAAAAGGCAAAACTCGCGTTTGGCGCTTTTTGGCTTGCGATGTCGGAAATTCGCGTGATGAATGACGGCAAAAAACCGACGTAAAGAATTACGCAAAGGGAGCGGGCGATTCTGGCGTTTGACATCGCGAATTCTTTTGCGGTAAAGATTTCCACCGAAAAAACTATAAAGGATGTCACTATAAGGGCTACGGTCGACAAGTAGTCAAGGCCAAAAATTACGTTCAGGAATTCGCAAATTGGAACTAGGGGAGCCAAGACCATCAACAGCGGCCTGGCCAAAGTTTGCCCGTTTGTTCCAAACATCAAAGAAAGTTCGTAGGCGGCAAAGGCCGAAACGCCAAAAAGCATAAGATTGAGCGGCAAGTGGTGAAAGAAGGGAATGTAGACTATTCCCAAAATAAAGGGCACTCCGACAAAAAAGATAATCAAGCGCTCAATCAGTTTTTTCATTTTGCCGCTCCTTTTGTATTTTCCACTCCGCCAAAGCGGCGGTTTCTGTTTTCAAATTCCAAAATGTCTTTATTAAATTCTTCCACCGTGTAGTCCGGCCAAAGGGTGTCCGAAAAAACAAATTCCGCGTAGGCCGTTTGCCAAAGCAAAAAGTTTGAAAGGCGCTTTTCGCCGCCGGTCCTTATAAGCAAGTCTACGTCAGGAAGCGCCGGGATGTCAAAGTTTGCGCTGATGTCGCTTTCTTCAAGGCGGCTTTTTCCGGCCGCAAGGGCTTTGTTCGCCGCGCGGGTGATTTCGTCCCGGCTTCCGTAATTGATTGCCAGGACGCAAGTTGTTCCGATAAAGTTTTCCGTGTCTTTTTTTGCGTTTATGATTTCTGTTTGGACTTCTTTGGGAAGGCCCTCCAAGTCGCCGATGTGTTCAACTCGGATTTGGTTTTCTTTGTAAAAGGCAAATTCCGCGCGCAAATGGGCTTTTATCAAGCCCATCAAGTAGCCGACTTCTTCTTGCGTTCGCTTCCAGTTTTCCGTGCTGAACGTGTAAAGGGTGATGTACTTGATTCCCAAGTCGGCCGCGGCCCGGACGATTCTTTTTGCGGCTTCCAGGCCTTCTTTATGGCCGGCGGTTCGGGGCAGGCCGCGCTCTTGCGCCCAGCGTCCGTTGCCGTCCATTATGAGAGCCACGTGTTTTGGAAGCCGTGAACTAGAATCGGAGTTCATTTATTCCATTATTTCCTTTTCTTTGGCCGCGTAGATTGAGTCAATCTCCGCGATGAATTTGTCCGTCGTCTTTTGCAAGTCGTCGGTCATTTTCTTGAGGTCGTCTTCCGTGATTTCGCCGGCCTTTTGCTTTTTCTTAAGGTCTTCGTTTCCGTCGCGGCGAATGTTGCGGATTGAAGTGCGGGAATTCTCAGCGGTGGCCTTGGCCTGCTTGATCAATTCCTTGCGGCGGTCGGCTGTTAGCGGCGGAATCGTGATGCGGATTACTTTTCCGTCGTTTGACGGGTTGAGTCCCAAGTCGGCCGTCAAAATGGCTTTTTCGATTTCTGTGATCAATGATTTGTCAAAGGGGTTGATGATGACCGAGCGCGCTTCGGGAATCGAAACGGTGGCCACTTGGTTGAGCGGAGATTTTTGTCCGTAGTAGTCAACTCGCACTCTGTCAAAAATAGAGGCTGACGCGCGGCCTGTTCTAATTCCGTTAAAAGACTCTTTGAGAGCCGCGATTGTTTTTTCCATTCTTTCGTTTTCTGCCATATTCTTCCCCTTGTAAAAATTACAAACAAAATCGCGGCTTTTGCCGCGATTTTGTTATGGTTAGTTCTTTCCGAGAACGTCCAAGACGATCTCGCCGAATTCCAAAGTTGCTCCGGCGGCCTTAGAAACTTCTTCAAGCTTCTTGGCTACAGAAACTTTGTCGTCCTTTACGAACATTTGGTCAACGAAGCAAATCTCGGCGACGTGCTTGGCAACCTTGCTCTTAAGGATGTTGTCTTTGATGTTCTGGGGCTTTGAGGCCATCTTTTCGTCCTGGTCCATCTGTCCCTTGAAGATTTCTGTCTGCTCGTCGATGTAAGACTGCGGAACGTCCTTCTGGTAGATGTAAGCCGGTGTGAAGGCGGCCAAGTGCAAGCAGCAGTCGTGAGCGAACTGCTTTACGGCGTCGGCTGTAGAGCCCTTTACGACTACGGCGCTGGCTGTCTTGAAGTTGGAGTGAACGTATGTCTCGGCGACGGCGTTGTCGGGAACGTTGATTACGTTTACTTTGGCGACAGTCATGTTCTCGCGAGTCTTTGTGGCCAAGTCAAGCAAAACGTCCTTGTGGGCCTGCTCAACCTGCGTGTAGCCGTTGGCGAAAGTGATGTCCAAAAGCTTTTCGCCGGCGGCGATGAAGTCCGCGTTGTTGGCGACAAAGTCAGTTTCGCATGTAACTTCGATAAGGGCGATCTTCTTGTCCTGCGTTCTAACAAAAACGCGGCCCTCGGATGTGGCTCTTTCGGCGCGCTTGGCGACGGCGGCCAATCCTTTTTCTTTAAGAATCTTTTCAGCTTCTTTGGCGTCTCCGTTGGCTTCGGTCAAGGCCTTTTTGCAGTCCATAAGACCGGCGCCTGTGGCTTCGCGCAATGCTTTTACGTCAGATGCTTTAATTTCCATAACAATATTTTCCTTAAAAATTATTTGTAGAGTTTGTCCTCGTCAACCATCTGGTCGGCGGAATCATCGTCGTCCTTTGAGTCCTCGTCCTTCTGCTCTGTGGGCTGATAGTTAGAGTAGTCGTCGATCTCAACGTCTTCGCGCTTTACGGCGGCGTCAGTCTGAACGTCGTCCTCGTCGCCGAGGTTTTCGATGATCTTAAGGCCTTCTTCGTTGTTGGCTTCCATTACGGCGTTGGCGATGATTGAAGTGAACAATGTGATGGCGCGGATGGCGTCGTCGTTGCCCGGAATCGGGTAGTCGATGCCTTCGGGGTTAGAGTTTGTGTCTACAACGGCAACGACAGGGATTCCCATGCGACGGGCTTCGGCCACGGCGATGGCTTCCTTGTGAGTGTCGATTACAAAGATGGCTCCCGGCAATTCTTTCATCTCTTTGATGCCGCCGAGGTTCTTCTCAAGCTTAGACTTTTCTTTCTGGAGGCCGGCAACTTCCTTCTTTGTGAGGTTTTCGAAAGTTCCGTCAACTTCCATCTTCTCAATCTTCTTGAGGCGCTGAAGTGATTTTTTGATTGTAGAGAAGTTTGTAAGCATGCCGCCAAGCCAGCGGTTGTTTACGTAGAACTGTCCGCAGCGCTCGGCTTCCTTTTGGATAGCCTGCTGGGCCTGCTTTTTTGTTCCTACAAAAAGAACTGATTTGCCAGAGGCGGCGATTTTGCGAACCGCTTCGTAGCTTTCTTTGATTGCAGCGATTGTCTTCTGCAAGTCGATGATGTGGATTCCGTTGCGCGAGCCAAAAATGTACTTTGACATGCGGGGATCCCAACGCTTTACTTGGTGGCCAAAGTGAACGCCAGACTCAAGCAAACTCTTCATGGTAACAACAGCCATGATTTTCTCCTTCACCGTGAATGATTTTCATTCACGCCCAACTCTGTTACTCGCGGAAACTGTGTCCGCGGAAAAATTTCGGGAAGCGTTAAAGCCAACGGCCGTCGCGCCTTCCGGCAAAAATTTTGGCAAAACGAAAACCGTTCCGCCGCAACCATCTAATTGATGATTGAATATCCTTGCTCTTTTAACATATCATAAAGTTCAAAAATAGGCAAGCCCACAACGCAAGAATTCGTTCCTTCTATTTTTGAGATGAAGCAGCTGGCCATGCCCTGAATTCTGTAGCCGCCGGCCGCTCCATGCCAGTCGCCTGTGTCGATGTACCATTGGATTTCTTCCTCGGTCATCGGAGCGAATGTGACTTTCGTTGTCGCGGTTCTGGAGCTTGTCACATGGTTCCGTCCGTTGTAAAGCGCCATGGCGGTTATCACATGGTGCGTTCGGCCTTGAAGGGCGTTCAAAAAGTCAAAGGCTTCCTGATGGTCTTTTGGCTTTCCAAAAATTTTGTTGCCCATTACGACAAGAGTGTCCGCTCCCAAAATCCAGGGAATGACTTGCTTGGGAGGCCTTGAGCGCGCGACTGCTTGAACTTTTGCCTTGGCCAAAATCTCTGGCAAGTCCGACGGATTCCTTGAAAAAAAAGAGGACTCGTCAATGTTTGGCATTATGACTTGAAAGGGGATGCCCAAAGACTTGAGAATCTCTTGGCGCCGCGGCGAGGATGAAGCCAATATTATGTTTTCCATATATGATTTCCTTGACCAAAAGGTTTGATTTTTTTATAATGCATTTCCACATGAGAGATTAGCGCAACTGGATAGAGCGTCGGCCTCCGGAGCCGAAGGCTGCGGGTTCAAATCCCGCATCTCTCATAGCTTTTTGCTAAAAAAAAGGGCTGCCGCGGGGCAGCCTCTTTTTTTCTAGCCGTAAATTAGCGCTCGTTTTTGCTCTTGTTCGAGTCGTCAGAGCCGCGGAGATTGTTCAAAACCTCTTTGGCGCGGTTGCGGACCGGCTTGGCCAAGCGGTAGTCAACCGCAATTCTCTGCAAAGAAGAAAGCATCGGCTTTCTGTCTTTTGTAGTTTTTGCCAGCTTTTCGTAGGCGTTTACAATTTCAAGCGCCAAAGAGCTGGTCGGGTTCAAAGTCTCAAAGCGGTCGGAGTAGAAGGCGATAGTGTTTGTCGTCTCGTCGTTGTCGTTGTAGCCAATTTCTCCAAGGGAGTTGATGGCGGCCGAAAGAACCATAGGCTCGTTGTCGGCGCGGACGATTTTGTTTAAAGTCTTGGCCGCTTCCGGCGTTCCGACTTTGCCCAAAATGCGGCAGGCTTCGCGGCGAACTTCAGGGAAGTTGTTGCTCACGCGGCCCTTTGTGCGGCTCTGGGTGTTGGTTCCTTCGCCAGCCAAATGGTCAAGCGCGACCATCATGTCGGGAGAAACTTTGCCGTTGTTGGCGGCTTCTTCCAAGAACTGGAGGGCCATGACCTTGTTCTCCAAGTCGTCGGAATTTGAAAGCTCTTGAACAACGACGTCTTCCATCGTGCTCATGTATTCGCCTTCAACAGTAGACTCCTCTTCGTTCTGCGCGTAAACAGCGAAAGACAAGAGCGCCGCTGTGGCAAAAAGAACTGCGATTTTCTTAAGTTCCATATTTACTCCTCGTATAATCCTGTATTATATTATCGTCAAAATTAAAATAAATCAACAATAATTTAGTTACATTTGCGGAAGTTCAACCTTCCAGTCGTTGTCTTCCTTTACGAAATTGTAATAAACCGTAATTTTAGTCTTGTCGTCCTCCGTCTTGGTGACTTGGACGGCCTTTACGTCCTCCGCCGAATTGTAGCGGATTTCGTCTATCTGGCGTCCCTTTCTGGACGGGATGAAGACATAGTTAAAGTAGTCGTTGAGATTCTTGAGCTTGAGGCCCTTCAATTCCTTGGGAAGCTTTTCTGACGCCTTTAAGAGTGTGTAGGAATTGGACCAGTACTTTTTTGAGTCCTCGGATATGTATTTAAGCCATGAGTTGTAGTCCTTTTTGGCCATGATGTCGTTCAATTCCGAAATCTTTTTAAGGATGGCGGCCTTGTCGGCGTTGAATGTTTCCTTAGAAACCACTTGTCCCTCAATCTTGTTGATTGAGCGCTGGTATTCCAAATCGTTTTCTTCCACTGCGGGAGGAGTGGCTTCTTGTTTTGTCGTCTCGCACGCGGCAAAGACCGTCATAAGGGCGATAGTCGCGGCGGCAAATATTGAAATCTTTTTCATAAAATCTATTATACACGACTTTCCGCATAAAATCAAGGGGCATGCGCCCCTTGTTGCGTAATATGAAATTATTGCCGGCACGCGTGAGCGGGCGGTTGGATCATTTCCTATAGCAAAGCGGAGTGAAAACGACGCATTGACGTTCGCGCCTATGGCGCGCGGGCATCAAGAGATTTCTATTATAACCTGAGCGGCGGCGAACTCTTTTTCGTGGGTTAGGGAGACGAAGATTTTAGCGGCCTGCCATTGGGGGCAGGCTTTTTTTAGGGCTTCGAGGGCGGATTTTTCAAGAACCAGGCTGGGCTTTCCGCTAGGCTCTTTTTCTATGTAGAGGTCTCGCAAGTCAAATGTCAGGCCTGTTCCCAAGGCCTTTGAAAAGGCCTCTTTTGCGGCAAAGCGGGCCGCGTAGTGCTGGCTGGCCGCGCTTGTCTTTGCCGAGCCGCAAGGCTTTGATTCGTCCTGGACAAAGTTTTGGCCTAAGGCCTGGCCCGTTCGGGCCGACCAAAGCTCTTTGGGGTTAAAAAAACGCTCCACCATTTCAGGGCTTTTAATCCATTTCTCAAAGCGGGAGCATTTGGCCAAGTCCAAGCCTACTCCAAAAATCATTGGCCGTCTCCGTTTTGGTTAAAGACGGCGCCCGGCAGGATTTCGTCCACAATTTCCGCAGGCGGCCGCTCCTTTATGACGACGCGGATGTTTTCAACGCTGGCTTCCTCCAAGTGGAATTCCTGGGGTATCAAGACAGAAACCGGCAGCGTGTATTCGCCCGGTTCCGTGATTTCGCCCAAGTCCACGCTAAGGGTGTCCGGGTTGGGAGTCCAGTCTTCCATAATCAAGCGGGGGCCTCTAAGAATCACCGAGGCCGTCACTTTTGAGTCGCATTCAAAGGCGGGCGGAAGGTTCTTTAGGACAATGGAAAGGTTTCTAAATTCCTGGACGCCTTCTTGGTAGTCCACGTTTACCTTTATGTCGCATTCCTCCAAGTCCATGACTTTAACCAAGCGGTTGATGTTCATCAACTTTACTCTTTGGCTGAACGGAGAATTCTTTTCGTCAACGGCTATCGGCTCGGTGGAAATCGACTCCACGCTTTGGATTATGGAGCGGGGGCCGAAAATCGAAACGTATTCCGGATTGGCCTTGTAGGATTCGACGACATAGCCGTCGGCCGGGACGCCCGCGAATTGCGGAACGATTTTTACGGCGCTGACTGTGTTCCTCTCCAAGCGGACCTTTACTTTCTCGGGGTAGACCGTAACTTGAAGCGGGTTCATCTCCACGATGTTTGACGGCAAGTCGATAGAAATCGGAATGTCGTAGCTTCCTTCTTGCGTTATCCAGCTCAAGTCCAATTGAGCCAAAATGTTTTCGGAGGTTATTTTTGTTATGTTTTCCGCCGAAGTCCTTATCGTTACGCTTACGCTGGAGGGGATGTGTGTGGACGAAACCATCTCGCCTTCTTGAAGGACTTTGAGCGTGACAGGAACGCTCTTTTGCTCAAGAGAAGTGTAGCGGTTGAAAAGATAAAATAGACAGGCTATGACGACGCAAAGGGCCTTTATCGGCCAGTTGTGCCTAAGCTTTTCCAATAAGGGCTTTATTTTCATCTACAGAATCCTCTATCTTGTATTGGTCGGGCGTTATGTTCAGCAAGGCCACCAAGGTTTTTGTCAACTCGGGCATCGACAAGTCGTAGTGCAATTTAGAATCGTATGAAAGGCTGATGGCGCCGGTCTCTTCCGAAACGACAAGCACCACCGCGTCCGTCGTTTCCGCCAAGCCCAGCGAGGCGCGGTGGCGGGTTCCGAAAGTTTTTTTAATGTCGTACTGTTCGCTTAGCGGCAAAAAGCAGCCGGCTGCGATTATTTTGTCGCCTTGGATGATTACCGCTCCGTCGTGAAGGGGAGTGTCAAACTTAAAGATTGTCACCAAAAGGCTTGACGACAAGTCGGCGTTGATTTTTGTTCCTGTCTTGGCGATGTCGTCAAGCTTTGTGTGGCGCATGAACACGGCAAGCATTCCGCGCCTTTGCTTTGAAAGAATTTCCGCCGCCATCAAAACCGAGTCCACGTAAGAATGCTTTGAGCGGCTTCCAAAGCTGAACCATTCCTTTTGGCCCAGCTTTAAAAAGATTTTTCGGATTTCGGGCTGGAATACGATGGCAAAGACTACGACCAAGCCGGGGGCGAGCGATTGCAAAAGGCGGTGAAGCGTTTCAAGCCGCAAAATGGCCGCGGCGGCGTAGGCTAGCGCTATGATTATCGCTCCGCGCAAAATCTGGATTGAGTTCGCGCCAACGACGATTTGGTAGGCCTTGTACAAAATAAAGGCCAAAATTCCTATGTCTAAAAAGGGCCGGATAAGATTGTAAACGGCCAACAATTTTTCAACAGCCAGCATCTAATATTTCCTTTATAACTTTTACAGAATCGACCGCCGCGGCCGTGTCGTGGACGCGGACCATCGAGACCCCGTTCAATACAGAATAAACGTCGGCGGCTATGGTTCCCCATAGACGGTCTTGGACTTTTCTTCCGCAAACGTCGCCAAAAAAGCTTTTCCTTGAAAGAGCCATCAAGACCATGTATTTTTTGCCGCAAAGCTCGCCGGCCTTTTTTATCAAGACGGCGTTTTGCTCCTTGTCCTTTCCAAAGCCGACGCCTGGATCCACTATTATTTTATCGGAAGAAATTCCGTTTTGCAAAGCGATTTCCGCTCTTGTCTCCAAATAGCCGCTGACTTCGGCAAAAACGTCCTTGTAGCTTGCCTGCGCCTGCATCGTTGTCGGGATTCCCTTTTTGTGCATCAGTATTACAGGTATTTTTTGCTGGGCCGAAAACTTTATCAGGCGCGGATCGTCTTCCATCGCAGAAACGTCGTTCAATATGTCGGCGCCGGCGTCAAAGGCCGCGCTCATGACGTCGTACTTGCGCGTGTCCACTGAAATCGGGATGTCCGAATAGCGGCGGATTTTTTTTATTACGGGAACCACGCGCTTGATCTCTTCCTTTGCGTCTATATAGCGGCTTCCGGGGCGCGTTGACTCTCCGCCAACGTCGATTATGTCGGCGCCTTCGTCGATGTGCTTTTTGGCAAGGCTAAATCCGCCGCGGCTTTTGGCAAAGAAGGAGTCGTTGTCGGCGTTTACGATCGACATCACAAAGGCGGGGTTCTGAGTCGATATTGTCCTTTGAGCGAGTTTTAGTTCAAGCATTTTTCCTCCGCTCGTTTAAAAGGCCAAGAGCCGCCCTTTGTATGTCGTTTGGCGACAAAAAGGCGTTTTCCAAAACTTGCTCGCGGCTTCCTTGAGAAGGGAACTTTTGTTCAAAGGCCAGCGTTTGGATGGAATTAAATCCGCGCCTGCGGGCCTCAAGCTCCAATTCCTCGCAAAAGCCGCCTTGCTTGATTCCGTCCTCCGTGACGACAAGCGCGTCGTAGTCCTTGCAAACGTTAAAGAAAGCGTCGTAGTCGAAGGGCTTTAAAAAGCGCAAGTTGTATATGTCCGCGCGGACGCCTTGCAACAAAAGGCTCCTTGCGGCGATTAG
Organism: Treponema sp.; assembly: GCA_045131275.1. Classification (GTDB taxonomy): domain Bacteria; phylum Spirochaetota; class Spirochaetia; order Treponematales; family Treponemataceae; genus Treponema_D. The sequence goes on along the minus strand of JBGUQT010000031.1, from coordinate 7,010 downwards.
CGTTTCGGAGAACATGGAGCCTGTGGACGCGAGCAGGACGCGTCTGTTCTTTCCGCCGGCCGCCTCTCCGCCTGCAAAATCGTTGTCCGGCAAAAGGGCGGGAGCGAATTCTTCCGCAGCGACAAGAACGCCTTTGCCCGCGCTTATCGGCGCCGAGAAGGGCTCCAGCTCGGAAGGGCAGGATTTTTTTGGATAGCGGATGGCCACCGCGCCTTTTGCGCTCGCCGCCCATTCAAGGCAAAGCTCCAGTTCCGCCGCCGACGCTGGCGCCAAAATCGTAAGGTTGGGCGCGCACCGTAAAAGCGCTATGTCAAAAATTCCTTGGTGGGTCTCGCCGTCGTTTGGAACCGCGCCGCTTCTGTCAAACACAAAAACCGCGTGAAGGTTTGGAAGGCAAATGTCGTGGATGATTTGGTCAACCGCGCGTTGTATGAAGGTCGAGTAAATGCAGACAAAAGGAACCATCGCTCCCTTGGCCAATCCGGCGGCGAAAGTCACCGCGTGCTCCTCGGCGATTCCAACGTCAAAGAAACGTTCGGGAAAGCGGCGGGCAAAGGATGCCAGGCCCGCGCCTTTTGACATGGCGGCGGTAATTGCGGCGGCCTTGGGATTTTTTTCGGCAAGGCGGACGATGGAGCTGGAGAAATTTTCGGTAAAGCTTTCGGCGTCAAATTTTTCTACCGAGCCGTCCGCGATGTTAAAGGGGCCTATGCCGTGAAAGAGTTCCGGATTGTCTTCGGCAGGGGAGTAGCCCTTCCCTTTTTTGGTGATGACATGAATCACGACGGGCTTCTTTAATTTTTTCGCGCTGGCGAAAACTCTTTCCATTTCCTTTATGTCGTGGCCGTTCAAGGGGCCGGCGTACTCAAAGCCAAAGTCAACGAACATGTTGTCGCTTAGCAAAAGGCCTTTTAGTCCGCGCTTGAACCTAAAGATAAATTTTTGCAAAAAGCGGCTGGCTGGAAGCTTTGAAACGATTTTGTCTATCGCGCGCCTAACCGACTGGTATTGGATCGACATCGTAAGGCTTGAAAGGTATCGCGAAAGGCTTCCTTCGCTTGGAGAAATCGACATTTGGTTGTCGTTTAAAATTACGATTAGATTTTTGGCGTCGCGGCCGGCATTTAAAAGCCCCTCGTAGGCAAGGCCGCCGGTCAAGGCGCCGTCGCCGATGACCGCGATTACTTTTCCCTCTATCCCTTGGATCTCTCGCGCCTTTAGCAAGCCCAGCGCTTGCGATATTGAAGTGGAGGCGTGGCCGTTGTCAAAAAAGTCGTGCTCGCTTTCGCACTCTTTTGTAAAGCCGGAAAGGCCTCCGCCTTGTCGCAAGCTGCCAAAGCGGCCAAAGCGGCCGGTCAAAAGCTTGTGCGCGTAGCACTGGTGGCTCACGTCAAATACAATCGCGTCTTTGGGCGAAGAAAAGACCCTGTGCAAGGCGATTGTAAGCTCCACCACGCCAAGGTTTGAGGCAAGGTGGCCGCCGTTCTTTCCGACTGTGTCGATTATCGTCCGCCTGATTTCCAAAGCCAGTTCGCGCAGTTCTTTTTGAGAAAATTTTTTTATGTCGTCGGGCGATTTGATTTGGGAAAGCAAAATGGCTCCATAAAAAAAGACCGCCGTTAAGCGCGGCAGTCTTTTGCGGCATTACTTGCTCTTATGCCGATTTCTTCTAAGCATCTTCTTTCGCTTATGAGTCGCCATCTTCTGGCGCTTTCGCTTTTTACCACAAGGCATTTGCTAGGCTCCTATAAAAGTTAGTATCGATACAGCGACTATTATGCGCTTTTTTTCAAATTTGGTCAAGTAGCGGAAGGGCGATTTTTGCCAACTCCGCTTGCGTGTCGTTGTTTTGGGCGACGCGGATTGTCTCGGCGCCGGGGATTCCGCGGGTAAAGACGTACTGCTTTTTGGCGTATTTCTTTGAGTCGCGCTTGATTCTTTCCTTTATTTCTTCTACGGAGAGGGGGGGTCCGCCGGCGTCCGTCTCAAAGAATTCCCGGTAGCCGATGGCCTGCATGCCGGGGTCTTCCTTTTTGTAGCGCGCCATAAGGTCGCGCGCCTCGGCTTCCAAACCGGCCTGGAACATTTTGTCGACGCGGGCTTCTATTCTTTTATATAAGTCATCCCGGTCGCGCTCCAAAATGATTGTGGTAAAGTCGTATTGTTCGCGCAATTTTAGGCTTTGGGCAAAGGCGGCGCGCGGCTTTCCTGTGGACAATACTATTTCCAGGGCGCGGAGAACCCGGTAGGAGTCCTTGGGGTCGATTTTTTTGGCGGAATCGGGGTCGAGGCTTAAGAGTTTTTTCCACATTTCGGCCGGTCCCCGTTCCAAAAGCTCCTCTTGCAAGGCTTTTCTCGCCGCGGGATCGCTTGCAGGTGTGGAAGGAAGGCCCAGCAAAAAGGCCCGGATGTAAAAGCCCGTTCCGCCGCATATAATCGGAAGCTTTCCCTCGGCGTAAAGGCTTTTGCAAAGAGAGTCGGCGCGGTCCACAAATTCCGCCACGGAATACTGCTCGTCGGGGTTTTTTATGTCTATTAGATGGTGCGGAAGGATTTTTTGCTCCGCGGGGGTGGGTTTTGCGGTTCCTATGTCCATTCCTCTATACACTTGCATAGAGTCTGCCGAAATAACCCGCGCCTCATCCTTGTTTGCGAAAAGGCTTAGCAAAAGGTCTGTCTTTCCGCTGGCGGTGGGCGCGAACAGGACTAGAACCGGTATTTTATTCGGCAATTCTGTAGGTTACTTCTTGAGTGAAAAGCTGCTTGGCGGCCAATGAAACGACCTTGTCGTGGTTTTCGGCGATCAAGGGGTCTTTTACCATTGACATCTGGTAGGCGCGGCGGTTGGCGGCCACTGTGATTTCATAAATATTGTCTGTGAATCGAACGAGTTGTTCCAAAGGAAAAATCATCTTAGTCTCCCAAAAATAGATATATTATTATATAGAAAGAGCGGAATTCTGTCAAGACCGAAAAAAAACGCTTTTTTTTCCAAAAAAACGTGAAAATTCGCGCAAACTGTTGTATCTTATAGACAGAGGATTTTTATTGAACCGGAACGTTATCAAGGAGGCGTTGGTCCTTTCCGTCAAGGCGACGGCGCAGGACAACCGCTCCGTGTGCCTTTTGACTAAGGACGGAATAGAATGGGCGACTCTTTTTGGCGGCCCCAAGAGCAAGCTGCGCGGAGCGGTGAGCCCTTGGAACCGGGGAGCGGCGTACGTCTACAAAAACGAGGAAAAGCAAAGCGCCAAAATCACTGACTTTGACGTTCAAAAATACCATCCGACCTTCCGCGAAAACCTCTTTAAGTCATTCGCCGCCGCATTGGCCGGAGAGATCGTCTCCAAGTCAAAGTGCGCGGGAAGCCCTGACCAATGCTTTGTCTTGTTGAACGGCTTTTTGGACGGAATGGACTTGCTTGGCGAGGAGGATGCCCGCCTTGGCCTTTTGCGCTTTTTGTGGAGGTACTTGGACTTGCTTGGCGTCAGGCCGCAAAGCCAATGCTGCGCCCGCTGCCAAAAGGACTTTGCCGCCTCGGTCGGCGGGCCGGCCGCGCTTTCATCTAGCAATTATTCTGAAAGCGCGCTAGAATTGAGTTTGGGTGGAAAAAGACTTACGCTATATTCGCCGGCCGAAAATTCCTTTGTTTGCCAGGACTGCTTTTCTCCGCAAGAAAAAGGAATCAGGCTTTCCGAGTCGGCGCTTTTTTACCTTACAATATCGGGCGGAACAAGCCCGGCTGATTTGGCGGCCGCGCGCAAGGCAAGGCTGGCAAGCGGCGACTACGGACAGCTAAAGGCGTTTTTGTACGAACTTGTCGAAGGCGCCTTGGGAATAAAACTTAAAACTTTGGAATCAGGAAAGGGGATTTTATGAGAGCGGTAGACATTATCATGAAAAAGCGCGGCTCCTTTGTCGTTGACGACAGCGGAACTAGGTCAATGGTCGGCGACACAAAGCTTACGGAGGAGGAAATCAAATTCATCGTTGACGGTTACGTCGCGGGAACTATTCCAGAATACCAAATTTCTTCTTGGCTTATGGCCGTTTACTTTAACGGAATGGACTTTGAGGAATCCGCCGCGCTCACAAAGCTTATGCTTCATTCGGGCGACGTCATCGAGCTTCACGGAGACAAGTACGAGAAAATGGGACTCAAGGGCCCCTTTGTCGACAAGCATTCAACAGGCGGCGTAGGCGACAAAATTTCTTTGCCCCTCGCTCCGATCGTCGCCGCTTGCGGAGTCCAAATCCCTATGATGAGCGGCCGCGCCCTTGGCCACACGGGCGGAACCTTGGACAAGCTTGAATCAATAGAAGGCTACAAGGTCGGCTTAACCCCTGACGTTTTCCGCGACTTCATTTCAAAAGACGGCTTTGCGATGACCGGCCAGACAAAGGAAATCGTTCCTGCCGACCGTTTGCTTTACGCCTTGCGCGACGTTACGGGAACTGTCGAGTCGGTTCCGCTCATCACGGCAAGCATTCTTTCCAAGAAGGTCGCCGAAGGAAGCGACGCGCTTGTCTTTGACGTAAAGTACGGAAGCGGAGCCTTTATGAAAACACGCGCGGCCGCGATGGAGCTTGCCAATTCCCTTGTAAAGACCGCGCAAGCGATGGGAAAAAAGGCCGCGGCCTTGATAACGAACATGAACACGCCGCTTGGCTACAAGATCGGAAACTTTTTGGAAATTGAAGAAACTGTCGAATGCTTGCAGGGAAAGGGGCCTGAGGACGTAATGGAATTGACTTACGCTTTGGGCGCCCAAATGCTTATTCTTGGCGGAAAGGCTTCTTCCAAAGAGGACGGAATCGCCAAGTGCAAGGAAGCGGTTTCTTCCGGGGCGGCGCTCCAAAAATTCTTGGACAACGTAAACCGCCAGGGCGGCGACTCCAAAAAACTTATGGAGCAAGTCGGAAAGCGCCGCAGCCAGTATAAGGCCGAGCTTAAGGCCGAAAAGGACGGATACGTCAACATCGACGCCTACAAAACAGGCTTGGCCGGCGTTTACCTTGGCGTAGGCCGCAACAAGACTACCGATCCTGTTTGCCCCGACGCGGGAATGGTTTTGCGCGTCCGAAGCGGAGAGAAAGTCAAGGCAGGAGACGTGGTTATGGAAGTCTACGGAAAGGACCAGGAGTGCCTTGAGCCGGCGCTTGCAAAGCTTAAGGAGGCGCTTTCTTACCAAGACAGCGCGCCTGAGAAAGTTCCGCTCATTTACAAAGAAATCAACTAAGCTGGAAAAAAAATTTTGAAAACTTGGAATAAAAAAGAAATCTCAAGAGACCAGGCCTTGGCCTTGCACAACAAGTACAAGCTGAGCGCCCTGGAAGCCTCGATATTCGCGCGCAGAGGAGTCACCGCGGGGAGCGACTTGCTTTACTACTTGGAGGACGACACCCGCTTTTTGAACAAGCCCTTTGAGTTTAGCCAAATGGAAGACGCGGTTGACCGCATTTTGGCCGCCGTTGACGAAGGCGAGAAAGTCTTGATATTCGGCGACCGCGACGTGGACGGAATAACAGCCACCGCCGTTTTGTACGAACAATTAAAGCGGATGAACCTTGACGTTTCTTGGCGGCTTCCGTCGGGCGACGACGCGTACGGCTTGAGCATGGCCGCCGTGGAGGAATTCGCCAAAGATTACGGAACGCTTTTGATTACCGTTGACTGCGGCATCTCAAACCACGCCGAAATCCAGCGGGCGCAAGAATTGGGAATAAGCGTGATCGTAACCGACCATCACAACGCGCCGACCCGCCTTCCCGCCGCGGACATTATCATAAATCCAAAGCTGGCGGATTCCGGCTATCCCTTCGCTGAAATTTCCGGCTGCTCAGTCGCCTTTAAGCTTGCGCAAGCCCTGCGCTTTTCGCAGACCGAAATTTACAAGCAGGACCTTTGCCTTTTGAATGTCCGCGACGAAACGGTTGTGGAATGCCTAAAGCTTAGGAACTTGGTCCGCCGCAAGTCTTTTGAAAAAGATTTTTCGGACGGAACGTCAAGCCTTGCCTCAAGCGGCTTGTTGGAATTCTTGCGGGGCGAGCAAATATTCGTCTGGGACGCTCCAAAAGTTTTGGCGGATTTAAAGAATCTTTTTGGGAACGGCGTCGAGTTCAATCTTTTTGACGTGAGGCCCGAAGCGGCCAAAATAATTCCGTTCGTTTCAAACGCATCCTTGCAAAAGCTTGCGGGGCTTTCAAAAATCGCGCTTTATTCGGAGCGCGAAGGAAGCGAACTGGACGCCTTTTACAATATTTTTGTGACTTACTTGGACAAAAAAATCGCGCAAAATTTTCCGTCCATAAAAGAGTGCGACGAACGGGACTTGCAGCTTGTAATGCTTTCCGTCTTTAGCGACATAATGCCGTTAAAAAACGAAAACAGAATTTTCGCGCGGCGGGGGCTGGACATAATAAACAAGGGGAACATACGGCAAGGCTTGCTTGAAGTTCTCGCGCGCCAAAGCCTTTTGGGAAAAAAACTTTGCGCCAAGGATTTTGGCTGGAACGTCATTCCCGCCCTCAACGCGGCCGGCCGCATCGGAAGTCCCGAGGACTCCCTAAGGCTTTTCCTTGCCCAAAGCGCGGACCAGCGCGAGGATTGCGCCCAAAAGATTTTGGACCACAACGAAGAGCGCAAGCGGCTTGAAAACGCTTCTTGGGAATATTTGGGCGGCCGCCCTGAAAAGTCCCTGCAAAAATTCAACGGAAAATTTTGCCTTATCGTCGAAGAAAAAATTCACCGCGGCGTCGTTGGCCGAGTCGCCGCAAAGCTTGTCCAGCGCGTGAATGTTCCTTCAATCGCGATGACAAAGGCCGGCGATATTTACATCGGCTCGATGAGAACCGCCAGAGGCGTGAACTGCACGGACTTCTTGGACAAGTTTGGAGACATATACATAAACCACGGCGGCCACGCCGGCGCGGCGGGCTTTTCGCTTACAGCCCAAAATTTTGAGCTGTTCCAGCAAAAGGTTGGAGCGATTGTCCAGGCCTTGGAACTG
>JBGUQT010000030.1:0-24057 GCA_045131275.1 Treponema sp. | reverse complement strand
TCCAAAAGCGACATTCCCTTTGAGTGGGACTTCAACTATCGGATATTGTTGTATACGCTGACTATTACCCAAGACGAAAACGCTCTTGCAAAACAAAAAATTCAAATCTTGATTTTTGAGAACAAGATTGAAGTTCGCTATGATTTGGACAGCTCCTTAAAAAAATCTTTTCCTTTTGACTTGGACGACGCCCCGCTTGCGATGAAGCTTGTCGTCGCATTGTATCGCGACACGCTTAGGGATTTGGACGGAGAGATAAAGGCGATAAAAGACATGTTCAAGAAAATATCCGGCAAGGTTGACGGCTTGTCAAAAAAATCCGCCCAAATAGCGGCATCGTCAATAAAAGCTTTATGCCGCAACGCAAAGTTAAGGCATTTTGACGCCATTGTAAATTTAAATGGCAGGCGGGAAAGAATCTATTATAAAGATTTTCTTCTTAATCCGCGAATTCTTTTTAATGATTCCATCGTGGGGGACGAATATGTATAGCAGGGGCATGATTTTTCTTGACGAGGAGAAGAAAAGGCTTTACGAGGAAAGCTCTTTTTTTAAGGAATATTTTGAACTTTTGCAAGAACGTTATTATTCGTTAAAGGAAAACTATCCCGCAGGAAAACTGTTGGAGCAAGACTCTGTCGTGAATGAGTTCCAATATTTTCTTTCGCAAAATTTCATTCCGTTTGAAAAAAGCATTTATAAAAGCAATTGCATGTGCATCTTGGGCGTTAGAATGAATAGCGACGGCCGCGTTGCGGACGAGAAAATAGAAATAATCGTTTACCGAAAACGCATGGACATCCATTATGCATTGGATTTTGGATTTAAAAGGGTTTTTACTTTTTTGCATGCGGAACTTCCTCTTGCAAAAAAACTTGTTTTTGAATTGCATTATTCCATTTGGTCTGACATATCAAAGGAGATTCGGGCGATACAAGAAAAAGTAAACGAAATTTCTCAAAAAATTTATAGCGTGTCCAAAAAGAACGCCCAGATTGCCGCAAATTCCATAGAGGCGATTTGCGCGCGCCGATTCGGGGATGACCCATCAAGGGTTTACACAAGGGATTACGACGCAATCATACGGTCAAAGGACAAGCGAATCCGCGTCTTTTACGCTGATTTCTTGAGCGATCCGCAAGCGTTCATCAAGACGCTTGACGACATAAAGCCGCTTACTTCTTGATTCCCGCGTTCTTCATCATCCAGCGGATTTCGTCCTTCCAACTTTTGACAAAGTCGGCGGGAGCGATCGGCTTTGCGTTGGCTCCTTGCGACAAGACCCATTCCAAAACTTTTACTGACTGCGAGGAGGTGAATGTGATTGTGGTCGTGTCGTCGTCGTCATAGTCCTTGGTCTTTTGGTCGTCTGCCCAAACGCAGTCCTTTATGAACTGGCGGGCGGGGCCGTAAAAGTCGATTTCGTAGCGGACTTTTTTTTCGTCTTTAAAGGCGCCAAAACGTCCGCCTCCGCAGCGGGTGGAAAACTCGTAGTCCTTTGGAAGCTTGAACGTCAAGCTTGTGGCTTGGACTTTTTTCATTCGCGAAATGTTGAACAAGCGCTCGGCGCCCTTTCCGCCGGCGGCCTTTTCGTCAAAGCCAAAAAGAAAATACATTCCGTCCTGCAAAAGAACTTGGTAGGGGCGGACCAGTCTGTGGGTCGTGTTTGTGTTCCACCTGCCGTTGTAGTCAAATTGCAAGAGAGTGTTTTTGCGCATCGCGTCGATTATGAGCTGCCAAACGTCTTCCTTTATGCAAACTTTTGGAAGGGGCGGCATAGCGACGCGGTTCATAAGGTCGTCTTTGGCGCCCATTTGCGTTTGCGTCACAAAGTCTATTACGCTTGCGATTTGCTTGTATACGGGGGAACCATTGAAATTTGAAAGTAGGCTTTTGGCGCAAGAAAGATAAAAGATGTCGTTGGCGCTGATTTGGTTCACCGAAAATTCCCAATTGTCATCGATGTAGTAATATCCAAGCTTTTCGTGGTCGTATTCAAGCGGGGCCCTAAAGTCCAGTCTAAGCGCCTTTATGTCGCGGTAAATCGTCGCGATGCCTACGGTAAGGCCTGTTTGGCTTTCATAACGTTCCTTGAGTTTTTCGCAGGTGGGGTAGCGTCCGGATTTTATTTCGTTGTGAATGAAAATCAAGCGCTGGAGCATTTTTTTGTTCATCGTGCGCTCGTCGTTTTTCTTTGCCGTCTTCTTTTTCATAAAAGCCTCCTTTGCGTGACTGCATAAATTATATCATATTTTTTAAAAACAGTCTATCACGCTTTGATAGAATGCCGCGCTATTATAAAAGGCGAGGTTAGGGAAATATGGAATATTTTGAGATTGATTTTGAAACCGCCAATGGCTGTTCAAACAGCGCTTGCTCCGTCGGCGTGGTGAAATTTGAGGACGGAACGGAAAAAGACAGCGTTTACACTCTTATAAAGCCCGCCAAAATGTATTTTAGGCCGGACTTTACCGACATTCACGGCATAAGCTACGGCGACGTCTGCAATAGCCCGCAATTCCCGGAGGCTTGGCAGACAATTGTAGAGCCTTTTTTGCAGTCGCGCAAGGACGGCCCGATAGTTTTTGCGGCTCACAACGCCAGCTTTGACATGAATGTTATACGCGGTTGTTGCGATTATTATGGAATGCCGCTTCCCGACGCTCAATACGCATGCACCCTGCAAATCGCCCGCAAGGCTTGGAAGGGCTTTGAAAGCCACCGTCTTGTACATCTTGCGGAACATTTTGGAATCGTCTACGACGCGCACAACGCCTTAGCCGATTCGCAGACTTGCGGAAAGATACTCAGTCTTGCCGCAAAAGAGCTGGGGATAAGCGAAGAGGATTTGTTCAGGCAAAAAGATATTTTGAAAAAATTGTAAAAAATAAAATCACTTTATCATTAAATGATAGCGCCGCGCGCTATTCTATATGCGTAAAACGGAGGCTGATATGGATAAGATTAGGTGGAGCGTTTCAAAGGCTATGTCCTGCGTGTTTGACTCATTGAAGAAGTCGCATTTGAAAATAAAGAAAACAAAGGCCTATTCAGGCGCGATTTCCCGCCTTTGCAAGCTGTATGGCTTGAGCCAGACGCAAGTATGGATTATATGCATGGTATGCGACCGTTTCATTGCAAGCGACGACAGTTTTATAATGAAGAATTTTTCGGATGTTCTGGAAGTTTCGGCGATGTCGATTATGTCCTGGAAAAAGGAAGTTGAGGTTTTGATAGAAAAAGGCTTTCTTGAATGGAATAGAAGGGACAACGACTTTCAGCCCGCAAGCGACTTTATGAGCACCCTTTACGAAAACAAGGGCTTTGAGACAAAAGAAAAGACAAAGGTGGATGACATTGAGTTTTTGTCCACTGTCGGAAAAACCTTTTGCGCTAGAAGAAGGGATGAGAGGTCTGCGAGGTCAGTCCATAGGGAGATGGCCAGGTATGAAGACGATTGCGAAAACCTTGATGTCGTCAAGCGCGTTCGCGCCGAGCTTGAGAATGTTGAGGACAGGTTGTTTTTGTACGACATCGCATATGACGTTATCCGTTGTTCCGAGTCAAGCCTTAACGTTACGATAGAAGATCTTTACGACGGTTCCGCCCGCTATTCCGTAGCTGGGCAAATGTTGGACGAAAGCGACATCCTTTTTAAGAAAGGCTTGCTTGAATTTGTCAAAAAGGGGAACTTGTCCGACGCCAGCATTACCCTTACGAACAAGGCCAAAAAACTTATGTTTGGCGACAAGGCCTTTTTATTCGAAGACGCGCTGGACGAAAAGCTTTTGATAAAGTCGGATTCAATCAAAGCCAAAAAACTTTTTTACAGCGAGCAAAACCAAAAGGAAATCGACCGCTTGAAGAACGCCTTGAAGGACGAAACGCTAAATAAAATCCAAGAGCGCCTTGGGGAGCAAGGACTTCCGACCGGCGTTGCCGTTCTTCTGTACGGCGCGCCCGGCACCGGAAAGACCGAGTCGGTTTTGCAAATCGCGCGCGAGACTGGCCGCCATGTCGTTCACGTTGACATAAGCGAAGCCAAGAGCGCTTGGTTTGGCGAAAGCGAAAAGCGCGTCAAGAAAATTTTCACCAGCTACAAGAACGTTTGCGAGACTTGCCAAAAGAAAGGCGAAAAAATTCCGATCCTCCTTTTCAACGAGGCCGACGCCATCATCTCAAAGCGCAAGAACGACACGTCAGGAAACGTGGCCCAAACCGAAAACGCGATTCAAAACATCATCTTGGAAGAGTTGGAAAACCTCAAGGGCATTTTTGTCGCCACGACAAACCTTGCCGGAAACATGGACGGAGCCTTTGAGCGCCGCTTTTTGTTCAAGGTGAAATTTGAAAACCCTTCAATCGAGTCCAAGACTTGCATTTGGAAGGACAAGCTTTCTTGGCTGGACGAAAGCCAGGCCAAAGCCTTTGCCGCCGACTACGATTTTTCGGGCGGCCAAATAGACAACATCGTCCGCAAAATCGCCATGAACGAAGTGATTTCAGGCGAGCGCCCCGCCATGGCGGAAATCCACGAAATGTGCAAGGGCGAAAAGATTGAGGCGGAAAACTCCGGCCGCAAAATCGGCTTTGGCGCGTGACGGAACGCTTATGAAAACAGACAATGGACCGCGTTTGGAGCTAAACGATATTGTCCGACAAATTGAAATCGATTTTTGGCGCGACGATTGCAAAATTCTTTTGGCGGAAAAAATAGAAAAAGCCAAGGAAACTTTTTATCTAGGCGAAAAGGCCGCCACGATAGCGCGGACGTCCATAAAGGCCTTGTGCGATTCATATTTGACGCAAAAAGGAATTAATTGCAAAGTGGAATCGTCATTTCTTAAAAGCGAGATTGCCGTAAGCTTGGATGACGCAATATATGAAATCAAAGTTTATCATAAGCCTTTTAGCAAAGACGCAGGGCCGTTGATGGATTTGTTGCAAAACCTCCGCGAAATGCAAATAAAGGACTGTCTTGCTTGCAAAAAAATTGCCGGAAAAAAAACGCCCGCTACAGAAAGACTCGGAACAAAGCGACGCTCGCGCAAGCCCGTTAACACAAATTTCAATCAGTCTCAATTTATAACGCTGCAACTTGGCTATGCCTTGCTCCATCTTGTAGACGAAGACAAAGGCTCGCCGATTTTGAATGAGATTAAGCTTTGCCGCAGCCAAATTTATGAGGAATGCGGACTTGTTTTGCCGAATGTTTATATTGTGGACGCAATGCTTTTAGAGCCGTATGAGTATGCCATCCTTGTAGAAGGAAAAGAAATAAAAAAAGGCTCTTGCAAAGCTGGTTCTGACCATTCAATTCCTCTAATAAGAATATTTAAAAAAAATATAACAAAGATATTAAACCAAAGCTTGGTCAATGAGCTTGTGAACAAAGTCCGTTCAAGCAATCCCGATGTGGTTGACGATGTTTTTATAACGCATAGGTTTTCTTCTTCAAAGCTAAAAATGATTTTAAATGCGCTTCTTGCGCAAGGAGTGTCGATTCGCGCCATGAGCTCGATTTTGGAAACCATAGCGGACTTCATTGACGGCACGGACGACGTTGATTTTATCGTGAGCAAAATAAAGGAGCGTTTGTGAAAAGCGAAGAGTTTAACAAAAAGTACAATGTCTTTCGTGACGTCGGCTATAGCTGGATTCGGCATTTGGATCTTTGCATAATAAACGGAACGGAAGATTTTGTCGGGCTTCGTTTTGACAAGGCGACAATGGACGCGCCGACGGTTTGGTTTAGATGGCAGGGGGAGCCTTCGCGTTACCTTTGCAAGTGCGCTGAAGACTTTAACATTCCTGTTGTAGAAAATAAAATTCTTGCAAAGAGCCTTTGCGAAAACTCCGAACCCGGCCAAGCGATTCCGCAAAAATACGAGGCCATTGTTAAAGATGTTTACGATTCCGCCGTAAAAAAAGAAAAGCCACAGGATATGTCCGCTTTTGATTGGGAGCTGGAAAATGACATCATCGAACAGCTTTTGATTTTTGAGCGCAACGCCTTCAAGAAAGCGCGGAGAAAATTCCTTCAAAGAAAGAGGAAGACAAATAAAGCCGAAGATTCAAAACGCGCAATGTTTGATTTGGCGCTCCGCCTTAAAGGGCTCGCTGAAATGTATTCGCTTGATTTTATAGAAAACATGCGTTCGCCTTTTTATGACCAAGAGTTTTATCTTGTGCCTGGATCAAACGAGTTTGGAATCAAATTGTCGCACATGGTGTTTGTTTGTAATTCTTGGAAAACGATTTTTGTCGGAAACAAATATGTCTTTAAATATTTTGATTATTCGGAGGCGGATGCGGCGATAGATTTTTTGGGGGATTTGCTAAAGGAGTATGAATCAGAATTTAAGCAAAGACTTCCGTTTTATTTTGAGGAATTTGACATAAGCCAAGCCGTGTTTGAGCGCGCGCTTGCCGAAATGAAAATCGCGCTGGTCCGCAATTACAATATTACAGGGCTCGAATACGGATACACTTATAACAAAACTGTGATGGAAATTTACATTCAAAAAAGCGGTTCCGACCTAAAAAAGATGTATATGTATCTCATAACGCCTAAAGAGTTTTTGAGAAACCCTGACCGTTTTAAGAAAATGATTGCCGAGCCTCTTGCGCTTGTCAACAAATGGAATTTTCACCGCAGCGAAGTGAAGTACGATGAGAAATCGTTAAGCTGCGGGCCTATGATTTTGCGGCAAAACTGACAAAAAGCGACGCGATTGCGACAGGCAGTATAAAGAGCGGAACGTTTCCCGCGACAAGGAGGACTGCGCCTTCCACGGCCTGCAATCGAGTCATTCCTTGCAAGAAAATCTCGATTGCGACAGCGCCTGCAAAAATCACGGCGCAAAGAATGGCGTTTGCCTTTGCTGTTGTCGCAAGGAATTTTGCGGAGCCGTCCAGCGCCGAATAATATTCGGCCTCATTGCGGATGCATTTTCTTTGCTCCTGCGCTTCTTCTTGCGATATTTTTCCGGAGTTCAACATAAAGTCAACTTGAAAATTTTTTTGCGCCATGCTGTCTAGGGCGAACCGCGCCGCGACTTCTGCCATTCTGTAGGCGCCCTTGATTGTAAGAATGTATTGGCCAAAAAGCAAGGCCAGGCTTGATATTATTCCGTTGATGAAATTGCCTTGGCAAAATAAATCGGATAATTTCGAAACAAGCGGAACGCTTGCATTGCATAGGAGGCTGACAAGCGAAAAAAAAGCAAGCGCTATGTCTAGCGCAAAGAAAAAAATCGCGTAAATTAGCAAAATCTTTGGAATAGCCATGCGGGTCTTTGTCGTTTTTTGATTCATACTGTGTTCTCCTGCTTATATTTTATCATATTATAGCGAGCTTGGTCTATCATATAGTGATAGATTGAAATATATTTTTTTTTGCAAAAAAAGCTGTTTTTCCCATTTGACTTTATCACCAAATGATAGTGGCCTTGAGCGATAATATAGCCGCATGCTTGGAGGAGTTATGGATGACATTTCTAATGTTAAGAAAAAGTTTTGGTCTAAGAAAATCAAGGAATATGAAAAACGATTCGTGTTGCAAGACAATGCAAGGCCCGGCAACACAGACCAAGACTTAAAATGGATTTGCGCGGAACTAAAAAGAAAATACGGCGAGAAAAATGTTTTAAGTTCTAGAAGGATTCTGCCTGAAAGAAATCCGCCTAAAATAGAATGGGATGTCATTCTCCAAATTCAAAAGGGCGGCTATGAAAAAATTGACGTCCGACTTTCTAACTTTAGTATAAGTTCCTGGTACTTGGCTTCTTTTATTGTTCAGGCAGGATGGGGGAAAGGCATTTTATGCCATTCAAACCGCAAGGAAGAAATTGTCAAACTTTTTGACGCTTTATATGTTGACTATGAAAAGAACATGGAGGAATTAAAAGCGTTCATTGTAAAGGTTCAGAGGGGCGAAAAGCTGCGCAAAATCGGCTCGGTCGGCGCACGCGTCCTAATAACCAAAGAGATGGCCAAAACAAATTACGAATGGAAGTTGATCGAAGAAAAAACTCGTTCCGTCCTCCACATAAAAAGCAAGCGCGGAAAAATGATCGAAATATCGCTTGGCCACAAAACTTTCCTAAAGCTCTTGCCAGACATGATAAAAGTCATTGAGCAGACCGAGCGTTACCTTGACTCCGTGCCGTATCCGGTGAACATCAAGAATTGCAGCAAAAGCGCTAAGTGGCGCAAGGGAGGCGGGGAGTGAGAGTCGAACCAATTTCTGGAGTGTCTGGCATAGTTCCTGTAATTCCGCTTTCGCCAGTTCGCAAAAGCAAAAAGACCGAGAAAACGCGCCGCGTTTCTGGCGCCGCATTTGTATCCAGCTTGCGACAAACCATAGAAGAAGAAGTCCGGATGGAATACGAGCAAAAATACCAACCGCTTTTGAGCGCCTCGCCGCAAGAGCAGGAGGAACGGCTTGCAAAACAAATGGAGTTTATGCGTGCTCAGTACAAGCTTTTGGACAAATTGCTGGCCTCGCAAACAAGGATTTTTCAAGAACAATATTCCCGCGTCCAAATGTTGCGCAAATGTCGGACGTATTATGAGTAAGATTTTATGGTGTTTTTACAGCGAAATTAAAACGCCCGCATGTATGCCAAAACACTAGCATAGGCTGTCTATCGTGGCGTGATGATATGAAAGAAATTTTTTATAAAATTCCGCGCATTTTTTGTAATCGCATTCCCAAATACATTCGCCGCGGGCCTTGTTGAATAAAGAGGCGGAACTTTTGTCATCGTAGAAAATCAATTTTCCAAGCCTAAAGGCAATCGACTTGGCAAGAGGCATTTCAAAATTCATGCAAACGCAAGTCGTCATTGGAGCGTCCATAGTTTTTCTGTGGTATTTTAGTCCAACCATGCGGCGAGTTCCTTTTGCGTCGGCCACAAGAAAGTCCGAATCCTTGATTTCTTGCTCCAGCTTGTCAGGGCTCCTGCCGCTAAGAAAATCTTTTTTCCAATACCAGCTTATGGGAATGTCGTAATCCATATTTCCGCCTCCAAAATACGTGTGTATTATAGCAGAGTGGACTATCATTTGGTGATAATGTTAATTTAAAAAATGCGCTTTTTTTTATTTTCACTTTATCATCAAATGATAGTCCTTGCGCGTTACAATTCATTCATAATTATTTACGGAGGACTGTATGACGGGAGCAATTATTGGAGACATTGTTGGTTCGCGCTTTGAATATCACAACATTCACACAAAGAAATTTTGCCTTTTGGCGCCGTTTTGCCACATTACGGATGACAGCGTCCTTACGATGGCGGTGGCGAAGGCATTGGTCATAAGCAAGCCGGATTTTTCTGATTTAGCGGACAACACGGTTTCTTGCTTGCGTGAATTCGGGCGGCGGAAATTCGCTGCGTACGGAAAGATGTTTTTTAATTGGCTTCATTCCGAAAACCCACAGCCGTATAACAGTTTTGGAAACGGCGCCGGAATGAGGGTAAGCCCCGTAGGCTTTTTTGCCCGCAATCTGGAAGAATGCAAAACGCTCGCGCGAGTTGTAACGGCTGTAACCCACAACCACCCGGAGGGAATAAAGGGCGGGGAGGCGATTGCCGTTTGCGTCTTTCTTGCCAGAACAGGAAAGTCAAAAGACGAGATCCGCGATTTTGTGAACCAGAATTACTACAAGCTGGATTTTACGCTTGACGATTTGTATGGCGCTTATCAGTGGTCCTCGACTTGCCAGGGTTCCGTTCCGCAGGCGATAGAATGTTTTTTGGAATCCACTTCGTTTGTTGACGCCATTCGCAACGCAATCAGCATTGGCGGAGACAGCGACACCATTGCGGCCATGACAGGCGCGATTGCGGAAGCCTTTTACGGGATGCCAAAGTACTTGCGCTCCGTCGCAAGCTTGTATTGCCCGCGCGGCATGTTCAAGTACGTGAAGATGTTAAACCAAAAATTGCATCGCTAGGTTCACCATCAATTCTTTTTCGGTGGGCTTGGATTCGGCGATCATAATCGTAAGGGCGACCAAAGTGTTGTCCGCAATGCGCTTGATTCCGTTTTCAAACAGGAGGCCGTTCTTGTTCAAAAAGTGCAGGAAAATCGTGGCGGCGATACGCTTGTTTCCGTCGCTAAAGGAATGGTTCTTTGTGATGAAGTACAAAAGGTTTGCCGCCTTTTCCTGAACGCTAGGGTAGACGTCCTTTCCGCCAAAGGTTTGGTAAACCGCTCCGATGCTGCCCTTAAAGGACTGGTCCTTTTCGTTTCCAAAGAGGGAACTTTGTTCGCTAAATTTCATCGAGTCGATTACGGCGCGGCACTCTTCGTATGTAAGGCGGTAGGTGTCTTGCGTTCCGGCGGGCTTTTGGACGCGGAGGTGGTCGTAGTCGTCCAGCAAGTCCAGGGCGCCGATATATTTTTCCACAACGGAAATGTTTTGGTTCAGTTCCTGCAAGCGTCGCTCGTTGGCGGCGTAGCCATTAAGGATGTAGGATTTTAGGACGCCGTTCGCCCACTTGCGGAATTCCACTCCGCGCTTGGACTTTACACGGTAGCCCACGGAAATGATTACGTCGAGGGAATAGAATTTTACGCCCTTGTCCGAATTTGCAATGTGCAAAATTTGCACATTGCTTTTTTCATCGACTTCGTTTTCCTTAAAAACATTGTTAACATGCTTTGTTACAACCGTTCTGTCAACAGAAAACAGTTGCGTCATTTGGCTTTGGTTCAGCCAAACAGTCTCTCCCTCAAAGGGAACGCTCAAAGACACGGACTTGTCCGCGCTTTCAAACAAAACAAGCTCTTTCTTTTCCATATAAACTCCTTGTAAAAAGAATAGCCAAATTCTAGCTTGGTTCCACAAAAAAAACATTAAGTTTCTAACTTAATTATACGCGGGAGGTCTATCATATTATGATAGGGCGGAACGGAAATTTGCAAGAATGACAAGCAAAAAACGGCCAAATCGCCAACTGAAAACTAGCCAAATCGCCAATCGCGCGCTAAAATGAATGTATGAAGTTCTGCAAGCCTATTTTAGTTTTGGCGTTTATGATGGCACTTGCCAACTGCGCGGCGAAAGACAACGCGCGAGGAGCGGCGATGACTTACAAGATGGTTTCAATGGCGGAAGGAATCGAGATTGCAAAGAACAATCCCGACGCGATTATCCTTGACGTGCGCCGCCAAGATGAATACAAGGCCGGCCACATTCCAGGCGCCGCGCTGCTGACAATGGAAACAATCACCGCCGAAACCGCCGCAAAAGTCTTGCCTGACAAGAACCAGATGATTCTGATTTACTGCCGAAGCGGCCGCCGCAGCAAAATCGCCGCCCAGACTTTGCTTGATTTGGGCTATACAAACTTGATTGAGTTTGGCGGAATTTTGGATTATAATGGGGCGGTGGAGAGGGCGTAGAGGGCGTAGAGGGCAAGGAGAAATAGAGAGTCTTTTTTTAATTGCTTGTAACATAATTCTATTGTATAATAGAGATAGAGAGATAATACTATGGTTAGAGAAACACCAAGAATTGTTTTTTTACGCACATTATTACAAATGCCATTAACAATACCCCCCTATCAGAGACCGTACCGCTGGACGACGGACTCTGCTCTTGTATTATTCAATGATTTATTTGGTGCTTATAAATCAAAAGTTCCTGAATATCGTATTGGAACTGCCGTTTTACATCCAGAAGAGAAGCAGTGGGATGACAATGAAAAAATAACTCTTAAGTATAATATTGTAGATGGGCAACAGCGTATAACAACTCTCTCAATACTAATGTATTGTTTTTATGAAAAACTAAACAAAGATCCCGAGTATGAACAATTATCGAAACTTCTTGATGAGAAAAAAGCTTTTAAGGATTTATCTTCAAAAGCAATTGTAAATAATTATGAACTATTATCTTCAAAACTTGATGAATTATCAAAAGAAAATGTTATACCATTTTTGAAATATATATTAGATAATTGTTCTGTAGTAAAAATAGAAACAAATACAGAACAAGAAGCATTTCAGTTTTTTGATTCTCAGAATTCTCGAGGAAAAGAATTAGCCCCTCATGATTTGTTAAAATCTTATCATTTACGTGAAATGAATGATGAAAAAGAGGATGTTAAGATATCTATAATTAATGAATGGGAAAATACAGACCAAAAAGATTTAGCAAATTTCTTTTATACATATTTATTTCCACTTAGTATGTGGTACCGTGAAAAAGATGGACTTTATTATTCTGTTCAAAAAATAAAAACATTTAAAGGCTTGAAGCAAAATAATAATTTTAATTTTTCTATTTATCATAAGGCTGCTAATTTATATATTGAACATTTTAACGAAGAAGGTATGTATGAATTAACAAGTGATAAAAAAATATCACAATTTCAACTTACGCAGCCTATTATAGCTGGTAAAAGGTTTTTCTTGTATACATTATATTATTATAAACTGACTAAAGAAATTGAGAAAAAGTATTTAAACAATTATGATTTACCAATCCCAAATTATGGTTCTGGAAATATTTATGTTAGAAATTTATTTATTAACACTTTACTATTTTTTGTTGATAAGTTTGGATTTTCCAGTTTAACCGAATACCGGTATAAGAAAATTTATAAATGGTGTTATTCTCTCCGGCTTGTAATGCATTCTGTTTATATAGAGACAATAAATAAATATGCATTAGGAAATCATGGCAGAATAAACAAGGGTAAAAATCTTTTTCGTAGCATGAATGAGATTCAATCCCCAGAGGAATTTGATTCTATTTTGCTCGACAAAGTTGATGAAAATGTAATTAAGTATACTGATGCCAAAGTTGATGACATGAAAAAGGCTGTAGGAGTGTAAAAGTGGAACAACCAAAAGAATTAAACCTTGAGAATATTTTTTCTGGAGTCGAATATATAATACCCATTTATCAAAGAAGCTATGCCTGGGAAAAAGATGAGATAGAACAGTTATTGGATGATATATTTGATTTTAAAGATAAAAATGATCCCCAATCAAAATATTATTTGGGAAGTTTAATTGTTGATAATCTTGGAAATAATCAATTTTCTGTTATAGATGGACAACAAAGGCTAACTACAATTTTTCTATTATTTGCATACTTAAAAACATGCAAACAAGAAATAGATGGTTTTTCAGAAAAGTCTCTTACTTTCGAAGCAAGGGATAAGTCAAATAGAACTTTAAAAGCGTTGCTTGATGGGAAAAGAGAAGAAACAAATAATAGTTTATATTCCGAAGAGTTAAACAATGGATTTGATATTATTTATGATTATTTCAAGGAAAAAATTGAGAAGACTGGTAATAAAGATGTTGTTCAATCCTTTGTAGATATATTTAGTACAATCCTAATAATACGTACACAAGTTCCAAAAGATATTGATTTGAATCATTATTTTGAAATTATGAATACTAGAGGGGAGCAATTAGAGATTCATGAAATTGCAAAAGGTAAAATAACAGCTGCAATAACGGATCCTGTAAAACGAAAAATTGCAGCGGAAATATGGGATAACTGTAGTCAAATGGATAAATATATTCAGATGACATTTAAATCTATTGGACTACGTGATTCTATATTTGGGGCAAATTGGGATTCTTTTACTGGGTATAATTACTTTGATGATGTATTCAAAAAAATTGACGATTTTAAGAAAACACAGACATCAAAGAAAAATACAGATAAAGGAGAGTTTAGTTTGCGAGATAAACTACAACAGCCTACGTTTGATGATAATTCTGATGATAATACAGAACAAGAAGAGAATCAAAGATTTGAATCTATAATTTCATTTCCAAATTTTTTATTAGTTGTGAATGAAGCTCTTGGTAATGAAAATAAAGAAAATGATGAAAGATTAGATGATAAGAAATTCTTGAACGTTTTGGAAAAACATTGGGTATCTGAAGAAAAAGCTTTGAACTTTATTTTTGCAATTCTAAAATATAGATTTATTTTTGATACATATGTAATAAAGCGTGAATGTGTCAAAGATTATGCTGAGGGTGGAAAATGGACTTTAAATAAATTAACATCGATTGTAGATGATAAAAATAGAAAAAAGCCTTATTATAATAAACCTTCATTTGATACAAATCAGTTAGAAATCTTAACATTACAATCTGCATTAAGAGTTACGTATACATCGCCAAAAACTATGCATTGGATTTCAAAGGCATTAACAAGTGGTGGTAATATGTTGAATGTATTGGAACGTTATGCTTGTGAAAAAGTTAGTGAAGCTAAATACCATGAAGTAAGGGGGTTTGGCTTTGAAAGAATTGTATTTACTTATTTAGATTATGTATTGTTCAGAGATAGAAACAAAATTCCGTTTATGAAAGATTTCAAAATAAATGATTATCAATTTATGTATAGAACATCAATCGAACATTTTTTTCCGCAACATCCACTGAATGGTAGTGATTGGAAAGATGAAAAAGATGATCCATTAAATAGTTTCGGAAATCTTGCATTAATTACTGTTTCTGCAAATTCAAAGTTTACTAACTTAAATCCTAGCTCAAAAATTAAAGAACACATGGATATAATAAAACAGAGCCCAAAACTTATGTGGATGAAAACTTTGATGGAAAATCACAACAACGAATGGACTCCGGATCTTGTATTTGATCATGAAAAAAAAATGTTTGACCGTCTTGACCAAGAAATGATTGATAAAGGTATCATACCAACAAAAGATATAACGGAGTAAAAATCTATATGGGACATACAAAAGAGAATTCTGCTACTTATTTGTTAGTAAGTAATTTCAAAGGCTCAATGAGAACGAAAGCCCTCGTTCAATATCTAGGACTGGATATCAAATTATCTAAAAATGCAATTCTAGAAGACGGTACTCATAAAAGATTTGATACAGAATCTGTTAAAATTAATTCTGAGCCAGACATGTATATCTTGGATAATGCTAAAAAGATTCTAATTTTAATTGAAAACAAGGTAAAAATTGATAGGGAACTTGAAGAATCTCAAACGTCAGAAAAAGGATATATAGCAATCTTAAAAGATTATGAAAAAATGGGGTACCAAACTTTCTTATATTATCTAATTCCTAATAATTACAAATATCGAAAAGAGCTTGATGCAATTTGCAAAAAACATGAAAACGTAAAAATTATTGACTGGAATGCTTTTTTAGAAAACTTTGACAATGATGAAGAATTAAAACCTGTAAAAAAGGCGATTGAAGCCATTCAGATTGATGGAGTAGAATTGGAAGAAGATATTTATAATAGGCCGGTGAATTTGGGAATTCTATCAGCTTCAATACGTAAAGAACAAAAGAAAGCAGAATTATACCTTTGCCAATTGATTTACGATGTATGTGAAGGGTTGGATGGAAAGCACCCCAAATTATGGAACGAAGGTAAGTATGTAGGAAATTGGGAACACCTACGTTACACTACTTGGGATGGTGATACCGATTATTCTTCCTATGGAGTTTCTCCAGCCCTTGAAATAATTATAAGAAATGACAGTAAATATTATATAGTATGTGGATATGATTTGATCAAGAATAGGTTCTGCTTATATGTTGAGAACAAAAAAAATGAAAAAAACTGTATAAGATATGACAATGATATATCATTGCCATTTGGAGAAATAAAATCATATTATGCGTTAAAAAATCTTTTCCAAGAACAATTGTATGAATATTACTCAGCGGAACTTAATAATTTAAAGAATCTTACAGAATTAAAATAATCCAGCACTTACCCAATCGGGTCCCCGCAAAACGCCTTCCGTCTGCAGCCCTTGCAATGCGCGCCCATCCAAACGCTGTCGAATTGTTCGGCGGCGTTTTTTACAAAGCCTTTGTTGCCGCTTAGAACGCCGGCCTCAAAGTTGCGGGTGTTTTGGCCTTTCATGCCTAGTCCGGCGCCGGTCAGGTTTGCCGAGCCTACATAGGCAGTTTTCAAATCGAAAATGATGATTTTGAAATGGACTCTTGGGCAGAGGACCCGTTCCACCCCTTCTATCAGGGCGGGATATTTGTCAAAGTCTTGGCGGAAGGCGGGGCCTGGCTCTTTGGCGTGGATCAGACGGATTGCGACTCCGCGCTTTGCAAGGTCGGACAAAAGTTCCAACAGTGGCTTGGTCCCGCGGCCGTCTTTTATGTAAAGGTCCTTTATGTCTGCGGTTCCTATCCAGAGCGTTCTCTTTACGGTCTTCATTCGCTCGATTACTTGCTCGTAATGCGCTTCGTTGCAAATGTAGAGAAATTCTTCCGTGGCCGTTTTCTTTTCAAGCATCATGTTCAATATATCTGATAATGCCAGCCTGTGTCAAATTCCTGCAAAAACAAATTCATTTTATCGCCAAATGATAGCGTTATGCGCTATAATAATTGCAGGAGTTTGGCTATGAAATTGTTCTATAATCCTTCTTTTACGGGCGACGCTTATGTTGACTTTAAAAAAGCGCCGGTTTTGTTTGACGCTAAAATCGTGAATACGGCGGGGCTTTGCGGAATCATCAGGCTGCATGCCGGCATCCGTTCTGATGTTAAGGATTATGGAACGCGTTTCGTTGATTACTACGCCGCCATGAAAAAGTTCATGGAAAAGAAGCCTAAAAATATTTTGGCCCAGTCGTTCAAAATTGACCCTTTGAACACAGCAAAAAAATGCCTTGAATGGCGCGACGCGCTGGCCGCCGCCGGTTGGACAAAGGCCGCTCCGGCTCCCACGGAACGCATCAAGGCGTTTTGCGGGGTGGAGGAATTTTTTGCCGACAAGTCTGCGGGCCAGGAATTGCTGGAGCTTGTCGAGCAAGTTCAAGACGGCTGCCCGCTCCCAAAGTTGGAAATCATCGTTCCCCCTTATTATGAGGATTTTTGCCCCGCGGAAGTCCGCTTGCTTAAGGCGCTGATTGAGCGAGGCGTTTCGTTTTGTGTTGACGAGAGCGAGCCGCAAGGCAACAACATTTCAAAGGTTCTTTCTGTCCTTGAAGGCAAAAAAAGAGTCGCGCTTGATCCTAATGACGACTCTTTTGAAATCTGGAATTTTGCGGAACGGGACGAGGCGATAAAATATCTTAGCCTGCTTGACGCCAACGACTTTGACGTTTGGATTAACGCCGACAACAAGGAGTTTGACAACTGGCAAAAGTTGGAAGGCAAAAAGACTAGCGGCTCGCGAATTTTAGGCATTCCCCAGACTGCCCAGCTTTTGAATATCGCCCTGACGATTTTTGAGCGCCCGCTTAATGTTTATAATATAGTGGAGTGGCTCAACGCTAGTCCCAATCCGCTGTCGCATGGTTTTAGGAATGAGCTTGCAAAGGCGATTTGCGATAGCGGCGGCTATTACAATCAAAGCTGCAAGGCTTGCATCGACCAGCAGATTGCTGATTATCCCGATTCAAAGGAGCGGATAGAAAATTTCTTGCCGGACATCAACGCTCCGTATTTTGAAGAAACGGATATTGAAGTCGCGGCCGTCAAGGCTTTTGTCAAAAAACTTCGCGCTTGGTGCGCTCAAAAAATCGCGATGAACGCTAAAGGCGACCCTGCCATTGACCAGCTGGGCTTTGTAATCAATCAGGCCGACACACTGCTTTTGCTCTTGGAGAAGATGGGGGACGGCGCGATTCCCTATTCAAGCATAGAGGCGATGTCTTCAATTGTTTTGCATGACGTTCCGATGGAACAGTATGCGGCCCAGGCCGGCTGTAAAAATATTGTCGGCTCGCATTCCGATTTTTGCGACGCGGCTGACAGAACAATCTGGTGCGACTTTTATCAAAACGGCAACGCTGGAAAGCTTACATATTCCTTTTTGTCGCCTGACGAAAAGGAGGCCTTTCAAAAATCTTTTGACCTTTGGGATCCGCTTAAAGAGCGGGAGTTTTTGCGAAAGCTCCTATTGACTCCCTTTGCAAAAACAAAGAAAAAGCTCGCGCTTGTGACAATCGACAAAATCGGTTCCGCTCCCGCTCCAAAGAGCCCTGTCTACATTCAGCTTGAAAAGTATTTTGCGGACAAAAAAGATCCAAAAGACTTCTCAAAGAATTTGCTCGCGCCGTTCGTAAAGCAAAAGACGATCGACGATTCGCTTTATAAAGCGGTTAAGAAAATCGATAACCGCATGGAAAGCGACCAAGAGTTTGTTGAAATAAAAAACGCGGATTGCATTAAGGACAATTGGCCGGATTACCAGAGCTCAACGAGCCTTGAAAGCCTCATTCCTCATCCGCTGGATTATGCGTTGGATAAGTTTGTGGCGTTTGGCGCTAACGCGTCGTGTCAATTAAACGACTTGTCTACGACAAAGGGAAAGGCGGCTCATAAAGTAATTCAAATTCTTTTCTCTCCTAAAGAAGGAAAAAAGAATAGCGGAACGCCTGCATATATCCAAACTCAAGTAGACGAACATTTTGACGAGGTGTTTGAACAAACAGTTCAATCAGAAGCCGCGATTCTCCTAGTAAAAGACAACAAGCTTGAGCTTCAGCAATTCAAGAAACAGTTGAGACGCAGTCTTGAAGGCTTGCTAAAGGGAATGAAAGAAAATAATTTGCATGTCGTAGAATGCGAGAAACACATTGGCTGTTTGACTGAAGAAAAGACTGGAAAGGTCATAAAGCATGGGGGTGTCGGAAAACTGGACATTAAAGGTTTTGTCGATATGCT
Source organism: Treponema sp. (assembly GCA_045131275.1). Classification (GTDB taxonomy): domain Bacteria; phylum Spirochaetota; class Spirochaetia; order Treponematales; family Treponemataceae; genus Treponema_D. The sequence goes on along the minus strand of JBGUQT010000030.1, from coordinate 5,386 downwards.
CCTTGAAGACCCTGACGGAAATCTTTATATTTTTGATTTTAAGTGGTCTACTTCTGACCGCTATGCTCAAAAACTAAAGGAAAATAAATCAGTCCAGCTTGCCCTGTATAAAGCGCTTGTTGAGCGGGAGACTAAGCGCAAGGTAAAGGTTATCGCGTATTACTTGCTGCCGCTTGCGCAATTCCTTTCAATAGGATATTTAAAAGGCTCTATAAAATTTAATCATATTCTTACAGAGTCGGGAAGGGTGGATAAAGACATTATTGCTGAGATTCAAAATTCCTATAAGTATAGAAAGGATGAAATTCTTTCCGGCAGATTGGAGGAGAATACGGATTGGGAAGACTCGGATGTCAGCTATGAACAAAAGATAGATGATCTAGGCCTTTTGCCTATGGATTATTTTGAGGATAAAAAAACTCATAAACGATATAAATCCGGGGCATACGATCAGGTTGCTGTAATTAAGGGAAGAAAGTAGAGAGGGGCGGAAAATGAAGAACGTAAAATATATCAGCGCGAGCGCCGGCAGCGGCAAAACCTATTCTCTTACGCTTGCCTTGACAAATGCAATCAAAAATAAGGAAGTTGAGCCCGAAAACGTGATCCTTACGACCTTCACTAAGGCCGCCGCTTCGGAGTTCAAGGAAAAAGCCAAGGCGATGCTTTATGAAAACGGAATGGTGTTCGAAGCCGACCGCCTTGACCAGGCTTTGATCGGCACAATCCATAGTGTCGCCGAGTCGCTTATTTTAAAGTATTGGTACACGCTTGGCCTAAGTCCAAGCATCAATCCGATTGCGGAAGAAGACCTGGATTTTTACAGGAATCAGTCTTTGGTTAATCTTCTTAAAGAGGAAGAACTTGCTTTCTTAAATCAATTTGCGGAAGATTTTAATATAAAAATCGATAGGACGAATAAAATCAATTATGACTTTTGGAAAGCCGATTTGTCTAAAATTTTGGAGTATGCAAAAAATTATCAAATAAAGGACTTTAAGCCTAGCGTTGAATGTTCCAAAGAAATGACAAAAAGTCTTGTTCATGGCGGTCATCACATCAAGGTTAATTTTGACTTGCTGGAGGACATTCTTGACCAAGCCCAAAAATTAAACGAAGCGGACGATTCTGACAAGCAGGCGTCTTGGCGAAGAAAAATTGAAACTCACAGACGTTTGATGACAATAAATGATCCTTCCTCGTTCAGCTACGCGCAAGATGTCGGCGCCTTTGTGGCAAGCCTGCCATGGAGGGAGCTTAATGCTATGAAGACGCAGTTTGCGGACTGCATTGCAAATCCATACGCTTCGGAAGAAGTGCGGGCGACTTTGGATAAGTACATTGATTTAATGTTTAGGCTTGCGGAAGAGTGGAACGTTAAATACCAAGAGTATAAGACAGAACATCATCTTATCGACTTTGCGGACATGGAGGAATACTTTTACCAGCTGTTGGGAAATGAAGATGCCGTCGCTGACATAAAGGCTACGTACAAATATGTTTTTGTTGACGAATTTCAGGATTGCAGCCCGATTCAGGTAAAGATTTTTGACAAGCTTTCTGAGATTGTGGAGCGCAGTATTTGGGTAGGCGATAAAAAGCAGGCGATATACGCTTTTCGCGGGTCGGACACAGTTCTTACAACCGCTGTGATGGATATCGTAAAAGACAATGAAAAGAAAGGCCTTGACGGCTGCGGCACGGAAATCCTAGGCTACAGTTGGAGATCGCTTCCCGCCATTGTGAATTTTACGAACGCGGTTTTTGAAAAAGGCTTTTCAAGCGAAAATAAAAATGAAGTTCATCTAAAGCCAAAGCGTACTGAGGAAGCCGGATCCGTAAACTACTGGTGGCTTGAAGGAACAAATGAAGCCTCAAGATTTACCGCGCTTGCCTCAAATGTTATTGATCTCATAAATAATGGAAAAAAACCGTCTGATATTGCTATCCTTGCAAGATCAAATGAAGAGCTTTCAAAATTGGCAGAATATTTAAGAGCCGCGAATGTTCCGGTTTATATAGACGAAGGAGATCCGTCTGGCTCGGATACGGTTTCATTAGTGGCCGCCTTGCTTCAATTGGTCGCTGACGAAAGCGCGGAATTGCCTAAAGCGCAGATTGCCTTTCTCACGGAAAAAAATTTTGGGCTTGGGCAAATTATTGATGACAAGCTTGAATATAGAATGAAAGAAAAGCCAAAAGAGCTTTTTTATGAAGACGTGCCTTTGGTAAAAGCCTTGGAAGGAAACAGAGAGCGTTATAAGCTGCAATCTGTTTCCGCTTTGGTTGAAAGCCTTATAATTGAGTTGGATTTATACAATGTCGCGAAGAAATTGAATGACAATGTTGAATCTGCCAAGCTTCTTCACGCAGTTATAGACGCGGCTAAAACTTATGAAGACCACTGCGCTTTGATGCATCTTCCAACTTCTATCATGGGTTTTGTCGCGGAGCTTGGAAACAACGCTGTTTCTGTTTCTGGTTCAACGGAAGGAGTGCAGCTATTTACATACCACCGTTCAAAGGGATTGGAGTGGAAGACTGTAATTCTTCTTGGCTGCGAGAAAGACATTCTTGATCCTAAAAAGTTCATAAAACGAAACATATTTGGAACAAGAATCGTTCGCGTTTCGGAATCAACTAAAGAGCGCTTGTTCCCCGAAGTGAAGATAAGCGTTTTTCCAAACCTTTTCAACAGCAACACAAGCATACCGAATGAATGGCAGGCTCCAATTACGGCTTCAGAAAGATATGGCGCTTTGCTAGAAGACTACAAAGAAGAAGTAAAACGCCTTATGTATGTCGCCATGACGCGCCCAAGAGACAACTTGATTATTGTTCTTAACGGCAGGCGCGGCGAGCCAATGCCATTGCGCTCGTTTGAGCAGTTAGGCTATACAGTCGCGTGCGATTTCCAAGCAGGTTCTTGTGACTTGTTTGGTGTAGGGATAATCTCAAATATGCTTCCCAACGCAGACATTGACATCCAATACAAAGCCGACGCGCCCAAAAATCTCGGCGTAAAGCTTGCAGGAAGGCTTGCCAAAAACGCTTTGCCGCGCGACTTGCAGCCAAGCGGCATGCCGGGCGGAGACGCGGAGCCGCAAGCGCTTGAAGCGGGGGCTGCAATCACCATAAAGGGGAATGCGGATCCCGCAGCCTTGGGAACTTGTATTCACGACATTTTCTGCGTGGCGGAAAAGAAGTCTGAAAAAGAAATAGAAGCGATGGTCAAGGCCTATGGTTTTGAAAAAAATCTTGCGAACAGCGCCGAGATCAAGGCCTCGTGGTCCGCGCTGGCCGATTGGCTTGGCGCAAACTTTGGTCCCGCCACAAAACAATATCACGAGCTTCCGTTCAAGCGTCAGCTAAAAACTGGCCAAATAGTGACCGGCAGCATGGACTTTGTTTGGGAATCTCCGGCAGGCTGCGTCATCTTGGATTACAAGACCTTCCCCGGCAAAAAGGAAGCGCTTCTTGATTCCAAAAGCGATTATTATGTTGGAAAATACAAGGGCCAGTTGGATTGTTATGAAGAAGCTCTCACTGCTGCCGGTAAAAAGGTTAGCGCAAAGCTTTTGTATTATCCTGTCGTCGGAGTTATAGTAAAAATCTAGCGCCGCGCTTTCATTCCCCGTCTTCCAAAATCTTTCCCACAAGCTCTTTTGTGAGTATGGGGACGGAGTGAAGCTTGGCCCTTTGCTCGGCGGCGTATTGGGCTTCCAAGATGCGAACGAGGGCGGCTTTTTTGCCTTGGACTATTTCTATTTGTCTTTCGGTTTCTGTCTTTTGCTTTTGCAATTGGACAAAATACTCTTCCTTTTGTTCCGCGGTGAAATTTTCGCCAAGGGTAAAGGAAAGTTTTTTTTGCAGCTTGTTGGTTATCGCGGTAAGCCCTCGTCGTTTTGTTGCAAGCGCGTCTTTGGCCTTTTTGATTTCAGAGTCGATTTCTGTTAGCATTAAATTGTTCAGCCTGCGCAATGCTTCCGGAAGCTTTTGACCTTCGTTCATTGTGCTTTGTCGATAGTTTTCCAAGTCTTCCTCTTTCTTTTCCAATTCCGCGACTTCCATTTTTAGAAGGCCTTGCTGCTCTTCGGCGGTTTTTATCAATTCAAAGCTTTCGTCGATGATTCTTATTTGCTTTTTTAGAGGAAGCAGTTCCGCTTCCAGCATGATGTCGGCTTTCATTTCAGCAGATTTTATCAGGTCGAATTTTAGTTCCGCGGGGTTGATGTCTTCCACATTAAGGCGGTCTCCGCGGTAGCTCCAGATCGCGTCAATGCGGCTGACCTTTTCGTCGTGCTTTTGGTATATCAGCGAGTCGATGGAATTGTACATCAGCGGATAGACGATGTGAACTTTCTTCTGCCGGTTGCCCTGCCGCCAAAGCCTTCCTTCCACTTGCACCGGCTCCGTGGGATTCCAGCCCAGCATGCAGTTGTAAAGGACAAGCGTGTTTCCGTTCAAGTCCACGCCTTCGCTTATGGTCTCCGAGCCGATCAAAACTTTTAAAATGTTTTCCGGATCGTTAAAGGCCGCTGTGATCCGCTGCTTTTGCAGTTCCATCGTGCCGGAATTTATCATCGCGATCGCTTTTTGCGGAATTCCTTTTTTGACAAGATGCCGCTTTACGGAAGCGGATTCCTTGACTCCGCGCGGAAGGTAAATTATCTGGCCGCATTCGGGACGTTTTTTGTATACGCAAACAACGGCGTTGCATACGGTTTGAAGTTTTGGGGAACTGTCAACCATTTTGTCCAGCTCTGGAATTTTGATTTTGTCTTTTTCCGGATATTTTTCCTTAACCAACGCGGGCGAAATCATGTTCATCCGCAAGTTGTTCATTCCCTTAAAAATGTCACCAAGGTCGCGCGCGCAGGCTATGCGCTCGATTTCCTCTTTGCAGATTTTTTGCTGGAGGCTTGTCATCTCTATTTTTAGGACGTGGGTTTCTTTTTGCGGGCGCTTGACGTTGGCTTCTTCCGCGTCAACTTTGTCTATATAATTTTGGATTATTTGCTGCAGGGCGTAGAGCGAGCGGAAGCTTTTCATCACAGTTTTCTGTACAAGCTGGTTTTTGTTGTTCACAGTCCATTCAAGCTTTATTTCGGCAAACTCGTTCAAAAAGTCGTTGATTGTGCGGTAGCCCATTTGGCGCAGCTCCGTTCCAGCCACAAAAAGAAGCATCGAATAAATTTCCATCGGAGAATTGGTGAATGGGGTCGCTGTAAGGAAAAAGACGTTTTTGCCGCTGTTGTTGCGGTGGATAAAATCCGTCATCGCGAGCATTTTTATGGCGCGGGAAGAGGGCGTTCCAAAGCCCAAATTTGCAAATTCTGTGGAGCCACCGGCCGCTTTTCTTATCAAATTTTTGTAACGGTGCGCT
>JBGUQT010000029.1:0-5663 GCA_045131275.1 Treponema sp. | reverse complement strand
GTTTGCATGATGTCGATTCCAGGCTGCAGCGCCTTCAATACTTCAAAGTTTTGCCAGCTGGAAGATTTTTCCAATTGGTCAAACAAGTTTATGACGCCAACTTGAAAGCGGTATTTTCCCGCTTCAAGAGAAACTTCGATTTTATTTTCGGTCAAGTCTTTTTCCAAAACCTGAACCCAGCCCGCGTCAGTGGAGCGTTCGATTGTTATGCGGTAATTTTTTATGTCCTTGATTTTGTTCCAGCTTAATTTTTGAACAAAGCTAAAATTGTTGTTTTCGTCGCGGGTAATGTAATAGTTCTTTCCTTCCGCCGCGTCTTCGATCGCCGAAATCTCGTAGCGCGAGCTGTTGTGGTCCTCGCTCTTTGGCGCTTCATCGGCGGGAGCGTTTTCTTCAGCCGGCGCTTCCTCGGCGGGAACGGCTTCCTCGGCGCGCAAGTCAAGCGGCGCGAAAAGGCAAAGAGAGACGACAAAAAACGCGGCGACCAAACGGAAGAGCTTACTTGCCATAAAGCACTCCCGTTTCGTCGATTACAATGTCGGCCGCGGCCGGAAGGTTTATCGTAAAGACGTTGGAACTTGCGTCGCTTCGGCGGACAAGGGTTCCGTCCGGCAAAAGCTGCGTCGCTTGGACTGAATAAGTAAAGCGGCCGTTTTTCAATTCCGCCATGTCCGAAAGCGTGTATTTAGTTTCGACCAAAGTCTTGTTGACCAAAATCTGTCCGCGGTCGTTGCGAATCGTGAACGAATAGTTTGTTGCCAGCGGAACCGGATTCCAAGTAAAGTTAATTCTTCTTGACGCGCGAATTTGTTCCACGCCGTAAACGATGTTGTTGGCCGGACTTGCAATGCGCGGAGACGCAAGGCGGTCGATTTTTGCAACAGTAAACGACCTGGGGCGGGCCGCGCTGGAATTGGCGCCTTGCGCGTTGGTGGCGCGGATCGTCCAATAGTAAACGCCGGGATCAAGGCGCGGAAGCTTTACCGTCTTCTCCGGATTTGACACAGTAAGAATCGGATTGGAGTATCCGTTGGCGTTTTTGCTAAGAGTGAACACGCTTTGCTTAAGCTCTTGCTCGCATGACCAGCGAACGCTGTCAGGAGTTGAAAGAGCCCTTATGCCGTCCATCACCGCGCCGTCGGCCGGGTATTCCAAAATCGCGCGGCGCAATTGGACGATTCTAAATTCGCCGTCTGTCATCGGACTAAAACGGCGCGACGAGTAAGCGGTTTCTTCTGCAAGCGCTTGCACCGACCAACCGTAAGTTCCGTTGGCGTACTTGGCAAGGTCCAAAGTCATCGAAGAGCCCTTTACGTGTTCTGACACGATAAAGGTGTTCTTGTTGTTTGTGTCGTACAAGCTGAACTGGTACAAATCCGCGCCCGCCACCGGCTTCCAAGCAAAGCGCGTGGCCGACTCGCCGTAAATCGTAAGAGTCTCTTGGTTGGCCGGCGTCAGCAAAGACGGCGCGGCAAGCTGGCTTACAACCTTAAGCGCGCGCGGCTCGGTTGAGTATTGGTCAGGAGATGTCGCCGAACTGATTCGCCAATAATAGTCGCCGCCCGACAATTGCGCGCCGGCAAAATACTTTTCGTTGTCGATTTGGTTCACGACCAAGTTTGTGAATTTTTTGTCGCGCGCGATTTGGAAGCGGTTGTCGCCTGGAATGTTTGACTTCCAAGTAAAGCGCAGCTCCGCCAAATTGCTGTCGGTGACAGAAAAGTTGTCCGGCGGATAAAGCGCGCGTTGTTCAAACGTGACTTGGTCCGTTGTGAATTTCCTAATCTCGGACTGGTCGGAAATGTCGCCGTCGGCGTCGTACTGGGTGACGCACCAATACCAAGTTCCCGTTTGCATCTCGGACTCGGACGGCTTTACGGTAAAGAAATTTGACTTTGTTTTTTGAACGACTTTGGCGTCGTAGCATTTTGGGTCTTGCGAAATTTTTATTTCGTAGCCGACGGCTTCGGGATTGTTCTTCCAAGAAAAGTTTATCGCGTCCTTTAGCGCCGTGTTGACGTTGTCGCCAGCGGCCGGCAAAATCAATTCCGGCGGAAGAATTTTTCCGCGCTGGTTAATCGTAAAGGCGCGGATTTCGCTGGGTTCCGTCAAGCCGATTTTGTTCAACGTGTAAAAAGGCGTCACGCGCCAATACCAAGTTCCCATTCCAAGAGTGGAGACAATGCTAGAAGGCGTCGTTGTTCTTTGCGCGACGACAGGGTTTTGCATTTGCGGATTGTCCGCGATTTCCAAGTCAAAGGCCGTGACCAAATCGTTTGCGTTCCAAGAAAAGCGCACGTCCGGCAACTTGCTCTTGTATGTGTAGGTTGAACGGCTTTCCGGCGCGATAAGCTGCGGCGAAGGAGCGGCGACCACTTTAAGCTTGCTGGCCGCGCAATAGTTAGGGCCGGCCTTTTTGGGATACACTCTCCAAAACGAAGCGCCTTCCGTAAAGTCCACTGATATGTTCGTGATGTCCTTTAAGTCGATCGTCCGCTCAATGTCGTCAAAAGCCTTGTCCCTTGAAGTCTGCAAAATAAGATAGTCGTCCTTGCCCAAATTTTGCGCGGACCATTTAAAGTCAATCGGAACGCCGCTTCCGCCAAAGTCCAAGAATTTTGCGTTGGGCGACGGAGAAGTGACAGTTATTATCGGAATGATTTGCTCGTCGCCGCTTGAGTCAAGCGCGATTCCTTCGCCCTCTTCCATCGCGCGGGCAAGGCCGTTTTCGTCAGTAAAGACAACCCTTCCGTTGGCGACTTTTACGCTGGTTCCGCTCTCTTCCGAAAAGCTCGCTCCAATCGTGGAGCCGGCGTTGACGACGACGGTTGAAGTTCCTGTCTTTACGACCGCTCCGTTTTTGGCGCCGCTGGAATTAACGATAAAGCTTCCGCCGGAAACGTTCGTCTCAACTTGGCCGTCATGGAAAAAGACTTGAACCATCGTCATTTCGCCCAAGTCCATAATGTTGCCGTCTTCAAAATAGATAGTCGCTTCGGAGCCGGGAGCGGTGCGGATTGTGTCTCCGTCGTAAACGGGAGAATTTTGGCGCAAGCGGTCCCAAATCATTCGCTCTTCAAATTTTCTTTGCGCCGTCTTGTACTTGAACGTGATTGTTGCGATCGGCTTTTCGTTGAGCTTTGTGAGCGACGTGTTTAGGCTTTCATAAAATTTCTTTATGCTCCAAGCCGCGCCCGCCGCGCAAGTGAGAAGAAATATTAATGTCACAAAAAATCCAAGAACGCTACTTTTGGATCTTGTATTTCTTTTCTTCTTCATCCAAGTTTACCGTCGCCAAATCAGGAGCGTCGATTCCCAACAAGTCGCGAACCTCCGCCATTGTCTTTGGCCCGTCTTTTCCCGCGCCAGGAATGTCTTCCGCGTAGGGCATGTTTATAACCGCGTACATGTGGACAGGCTTTTCCTTTCCCTTTACGGTGACGGAAGGCATTTGTTCCACAAGCACGTAGTCTTTTATCAATTCGTAAGTGTTCTCAGTCAACAGAATGTCTGTGTGGAGCGGCTTGTTAAGCGACTCGGTTCTTGAGGCAAAGTTTACCGTGTCGCCGATTACCGTGTATTCCATTCTTTCGTTTGAACCGATCTGGCCAGCGATGACCGGACCGGTGTTGATGCCGCAACCGATTCTGATGATCGGTTTCTTGACTCCGCCGCGGCCCTTGTTGAACTCGCGCAAAGAGGCGCGCATCATAAGCGCGGCGCGAACGCATCTCAAAGCGTCCAACGCGGGGTCTCCGCTTGTGACGGGAGCGCCCCAAACAGCCATAACCGCGTCGCCGATAAATTTGTCAACGACGCCTTTTGTTTGGTTCACGCAAGCGACCATGCGCGTCATGTATTGGTTCAAAAATTCTACGACTTCAAACGGCTCAAGCTTTTCGCTGATGGCCGTAAAGGAACGGATGTCGCTAAAGAAAACCGTGCAAGTTTTAGTCTCGCCGCCCAAAGCCAACTCGCCGCGCGCCGCTTTTTCGGCAATGTCCTTGTTGATAAAGCGGCCAAAGGTGTCCTTAAGTCTTTCGCGCTCGGCAAGACCCGCGCTCATCCTTCCAAACGATTGGGTGAGCACTCCGATTTCGTCGTGGCCGCGCGGCTTAAGCTGAACGTCGTAGTCGCCCGCCTCGATTTGAACGCTGGCGCCGGTCAATTTCTTTAGAGGGCCGCTCAAAGACAAAGACCAGAACCAAACAAAAATAATCGACACGAACAAAACCGCCAGCGTAAGGTAAATGTTTCGCTTTGTAGTGGCGCGGACGTTTTCAAAAATCAATTCGGACTGAACCGTCGTCAAAACGCCCAAGTCGCCAAACTCCAATTTTTGGTAGGCGCCAAAATATTCTTTGCCGTCGGAATCCCTATAAAGGATTTGGCGGTTTTCGTCGTTGTTCTTTCTCATCTGAATGACGAGCGGCGAATCGGAAAAGTTCGCGTTAAGGCACATCGTCTCAAAGTCAGGGTGAATCAAAACGTCGCCGCGGTTGTTGATTACAAAAGAAGAGCTGGCCGAACCTCCGCTAAAAGAAGAAGTCAAAGATTCCGTTGACGCGATGATTACAACCGCGTCGTCGCGGCCCAAACCATTCCACGGAAGAAGCAAGGCCATCGTTCCAAAGTTAAAGAAAGGCGTTGCGTTTAAAACCGTGATTTCCTTTCCAAAAGAATCTTCAATCGCCTCGCGCTCGGTTGAGACAAAGACTTCAATTTGGTCTTCGTCCAATTCGTTTTGCGCGAAAAACTTGTTGTTGACCAAGCGCAAGTCGTAGTCGCCGCGCTTAAAGTTCTCGCGCGACAAAAGGACAATCGCGGCTGTGTCGGGGTTGCGGTCAAAGTAAAGCGAAGACGAGCTGCGGGCGATGTATTCCGAACCGTTTGAGTTTGCGATTACGTCCAAAAGCAAAAGGGCGTTGGACTTCATCTGCGACATTGTGTTTTTTACCGTGCTGGCAGAGCGGGTGTTGGCGTCAAGGTTGTTGTTTTCGGCGGTGATGCGAACGTCATCGCTTACAAAAAAGTTTACCAAATAGGTAATCGAACCAAGAGAAATGATAATCAATATTGAAACAATCAACACCAACTTGATGCCGATCGGAAATTTTACCGTCAGATTTTTTTCAGGCTTTTCCTTTTTTTCGTTTTCTTCTGCCAAAATGCGCCCCTATTTAAAACTAAAATATTATAATGAATTTTGCAACTTTATTCTATATATGCGTCGAACAAAGCCGTCAGGGGACACTACCCCCTATCATTATATTTTCGGCAGAAAATGAGGGAATCTTTAGAAATCGAGTTCGGCGTGTTCAAGGCGCCAGTTGATGGCGCGGGTCAGGTAGTCGATGTAGGCGGGGTCCTTGCACATGTTCTTTCCTTCCACGTCCGAAAGCTTGGCCACGGGGCCGTCGTTGCATTCGGTGACCTTCATGACAATGTTGAGCGGCTCGACGTCGGTGTCGTTGGCGATGTAGGTGCCAATTCCAAAGGCGACGCGGGCCTTGTCCTTAAAATGCTTGTAAATGGCCGAAGCCCGCTCAAAGTCCAGACTGTCGCTGAACATGAGGGACTTGGTTTTTGGGTCGATTCCCAAGGATTTGTAGTGCTCAATCATGCGCTCGCCCCAAGCGTAGGGGTCGCCCGAATCGTGTCGG
>JBGUQT010000028.1:0-9547 GCA_045131275.1 Treponema sp. | reverse complement strand
ACAAGAGCCTTTTGCTCTTGAATGTCGCCGACGCACTCTTCAATGGCAATCATGAAGCTTTCCGCCACGGTGCGGTCTATCGTCACCATGTCCGGCGACTTTTGTGTTTGCGGAGAAATCGTTTTAGGCTCTTCCTTTTTGTCCAGTTCTTGCATGGCCTTTTTTTCCGCAATTTCCTTTTCGTCTGCGTTTTTTCCAAAAATCATTTTTCTGTATCCGTCCTTTCCGAAATGCTAATCGGAACTCCGTCCTTCCATATTTCCTCAACGCCAGCGTCGTTGTCGATTACTTTCTCCAACAGGCCGTTGTTCCACCATTCCCAATGGTTTGGGCACTCGACGGCGGCCATGCCGTCTTGTGAGTGAATCAAACCGTTCTTGAAGGTGAAAATGACGTATCGCTCCTTTCCGTTAAAGTTGTCGGTCTTTCCGTGGCGGCCTTCAAGAATTTCGCCGTCAGCGGAAAACTGCTCGAATTGACAATCTTTGTATGGAGAGCAAGACTTCTTGTAAAGCTCGTTTTGAGAGAATTCTTCCCTTAACGCTAAAATCTCTTTTTCTGTCATTAAGCTTTCTCCTGCGGCGAAACTTGTTTTCCGTTGAGCCACCATTCTTCGTAATTGTCAACTTGGTCGATGATGGCCGGGCCTTTTTCGCAATGAAGGACTCCGTTTCTCCAATGCTCGACGTGACTTCCTGTTTCGCTTTCTATTGCCGGAATGAGGTTGCCTTCTTCGTCCATGCTGTCGTCAAGCCAACCGTCCTTGATTCTTACGGCCATGCCGTCAACAATGTATTCGCCGTGGGCGATTGTGTTGTCCTCCAACAAGATTCTTTGATGCTGGAATGATTTGAAGCTTTTCATTTTCTTTCTCCTTATAATTTCTTTTGTTCGCTCCGCTCCCAAAATGAGAACGGATTTTTTTCCAATATTCCTACAGCCGCGTCGCGCGTCCTTTTGGCCGCGATCGCGGTTTCCTTCAAAAGCGAGCTACAGAATTCGCAAAGCTCCTCGTCGTCGGTGTCGTTGACAATCCTTGCCAAAAGCTCCGCGTCGCCTTGCGAAATTTCAAAGTTTACCCGAAGCGTCGCATACTCATTCTCGCGGTTCACGAAGCGGCCTCCGCTTTTCTTTTCCTTGTCGCGAAAACAGGCAAAAGCTCAACGATGTCGGCTTGCAAGAAAGAGTAAGGCACTTTCTTTCCGTCCGGGCCTTTGTGAAACCGTTGCCTCATCGTTCCGACGACATTCACTTCCTTTCCTTCAACAAGATACTCGGCTATCAAGGCCGCCGCGTCTTTCGGATAGTTGACGGTGAAATAAATCGGCTCGTTCTGTTGGTTCGGCAAGCCCAAGTCCACGACGGTGAACACGGCCATCGCGTTAGGCTCGCCCTTTAGGTTTATGAGCTTCATTTCCGCTGGTTTGACCACTTTGCCGTGAACGGTAATCACGTTCATTTTTACATTCCTCCTATCATTAGTTTAAGCGCGAATAAAATCGCGGCGAAGTTTATCGTTTTTGTAACAGCGCGGCTTTTCCAAAGCCAATAGTTCCAATGCTTGTATCTTGACAAATAGCACTCGGCGAAGAAAAACGCGCCGCCAACGATTGACAAGGCCATGACGGCCAAAAAAGTGTAATGGCGGCTCAAAAACGCGATTGCGGCGGCGAATTCCCGCTCCGCGATGCGCGTTAACGGCCTTAGCAATCGAATGACGGCCCGCCACAGCATTAGCTGTAAATCTCCCCCATGCCGGCCATTTGCTCTTCGGTCATCTCAAAGGAATCGTCGTCCGGAATGTCATCTTCCGTCACGAAGGTGTCCTCTTCCGGCGCGTTGGGCGTTTTTGGATCAAAGAGGAATTGAATGGAGCGGATTCCGATGGAAGTCGCGCTTCGCTTCGCTCCGTCTTTCTCCCACTTGTCTTGCTTCAAGTATCCTTCGATGTTCAATCTCTGTCCCTTTTTCAAGAAGCGGAGAATCTTTTCCGCGTAGCTTCCGTATACGGCCAGCGGGAAGAAATTGCCCTTGCTTTCGTATGTTCCGTCGCTTTTCTTGACGGAACGGTTGTTGGCTACAGAGAAAACCGCCACGCTCAATCCGCTCGCGGTTTTCTTCAACTCCGCGTCCTTAACGACGCGACCAAACAAAAAGATGTGGTTCATCTCTGACATAAAAAACTCCTTTCGTTTTATATTTAAACCGCGCAAGCGGCTTTTACCATTTTTTAGAGGCTTTCAATACAAAGCCGTAAATTCCCACGCCTATCAGCGCGGCCCAAGCGAGCATGCGGACAATCCAAACGATTTTTAATTTAGTTGGCATTTTTCCGAAGCCCTTGATGAAGTCGAAGATTGTTAAGTCCTCTCCAAGAAAGCTGTTTTCGTCCTCGAACATTTTCAAAAACGTGTCGTCGTTTTTTCTTTTGAACATTTGCTTCTCCTTAAACCGCGATGTTGTATTTGCGGTAAATCTCATTCACTTCGGAATCGAACTGTTCCTTCAATCCCGGATTGCTGACCAAAGCGGTAAGTCCGAACGAATTATGCCGCTTGATTGTCGCGTCGAACTCCAGCTGGAAGCTGAGCCTTGCTTTTTCCGGCAGAGAGAAAATTTGGCGCTTCAACGAAACGGCCTTTTCGTCGTTCCGTTCGTCCATGTCAAATCCGCATTTGGGGCAAGCGCCGAACGGCTTCGCTTCAGAGCCGCAAATCGGACAAGTCGCCGTCGCCGAGCTTTCCGCCGTCTTTTCGCTCTGGCTCAAGACGAAATCTTGCATCATCGCCGGAGACTTCGCCAGCTTGAAGAACATGTTTGTCAGCGAGGACGGCTTTTTTCCTTTGGCCCGCTCAAAAGCGAAGTCTAGGTAATCCGAGAGCCTTTGTCGTTCGAGCTTGAACGACTCCGCTAGAGCGATGATTGTCGGTATGAAGCTTTCGTCAAACACAAAATGGCCGCCGAAAATGTCTTTTAGCTTTTGCTTGACAAATTCTTCTGCTTCTTCTTGTTCCGAGTTGGGCTTTGTTTCGCTTTGCGAAGGCGAAGAAGTAGAATTTATTATCCTATCCTTATCTTTATTGGGTAAACTTTGTTTACCACCCCCGGTAAACTTTGTTGACCCCTCCGGTATACTTTGTTTACCGCTTGTTTTTTGTGTAGCGGTAAACTTTGTTGACCCCTTTGATTCCCTCGATTTCGTCGTCCAATAATGGATTTCTTGGTTTCCGCTCTTTGCGACGGCTTGCTTTTGGATCAAGCCTTTAGCCAAAAGAGACTTCAAGGCTTTTATGACTCCGGCTTTGGTTGAGTTTGTCCACGCCGCCATGTAAGTAAGGCTTCCGTGGAATTCGCTTTTTCCGTCTTGCGAAAATCCGTGAATCAAGGCGTATATTAAAAGCTCGTTGCCTTTAAGCCCAAGCTCTGTGAGCATCCACGCTGAGATTTGAAGGAAATTTTCGTCTTTGAGCCTTGTATTGTTCATTGGCCGTTTTTCTCTTCCTCGAAGTGTGTTTCCTTGCAATACTTCGCGAACGTGTTGTTCGGATTTCTCGCGTTGCAAATGCTTCCGAAAACGCACTTTCCGCAATCAAGGCCTTGCTTCGCCACGCAAGTGTCCTTGCCGAACCTGTCCTCGATGTGGATAACGTCGCCGTCCTCGAAGGTCATGTTTCCGAATGATAGCTTCATTTCTTTCCTCTCCTTTTTTGTTTACGCGACCATTTCGCTTAATATTTGGCTGAACATCGCTTTCGCGAAATTCGGCGGAACGGCGTTGCCGATTTGCTTTACAACGTCAACCTTCGTTCCTGTGAAAACATAATCGCTTGGAAATCCTGTCGCGGCGGCCAGCTCGTTAGGCTGCAACATTCTGAAGCCTAGCTCAATTCCACGAGCGTCCGCGCCTAAAAGCGCGTAGCGCTCTTTTGTCGTCAACGTAGGAATCGGCTCGTCCAGCGGCACCGCGTGTCCGTTGCCGTAATACTGTATTAGCATTGGCGTGACCAAACAATGCTCTTGTTTTGTGCAGATTGTGGAAAGCGGCTCGCTCAATTTTCTGTTTCTTTGCCGCGCGGACGTTTGGCCGATGGCTGATATGAAAGGCTCCACAAGCCCATACCTGTTTGAACAGTCAAGAGTCGGCACCGGCTCGTTGATTGAGTGGACGCGGTTGTTTCCCTTGTTGTATCTGCATAGGAACGGCGTGATAAGCATATGGTGTCCGCCGCTGCAAGAAATTGTCGAGAGCGGCTTTTCTATGCTTTCCGCATTGGAAGTTCCGTAGAGCTTTGCAATGAAAGGAACGGCGGCCTCTCCCCAAAATTCTTTTATGCCGTATTCAATTCGCCTCATGGTGGCCGCCGCAAGCGGCTTCTTCCTTTGGCTTATGATTTGGCTTGGAATCGACCAGTCGATTATTTCCGCCGCACTTCTCCAATTCGGAAGCATCAAGTCGCCGCCTTTTACGTTCGTGGGATTCGGCCAAAGTATTTGCTTTCCGCAATCCTTCCTTACGGCTTGAATGAAAAGCCGCCTGCGTGAAGTCGGCGCTCCGTAGTCGGCGGCGCACAAAACTCGCCAGTCCACGAAGTAATTTAGCGAGCAAAGTCCCGCTATGAACGCCTTGAAGGTGTCGCCCTTGCATTTTTGGATAATCTTGCCGTTCTTGTCCAACGGCCCCCATGTTCTGAATTCTGGAACGTTCTCAATGATTATTCGCTTCGGGCGAAGTTCTTCCGCGAATCTAAGGACTTCCCACGCCGGAGAGCGCATGTCTTCCGAGCGGGGTTTTCCGCCTCTCGCTACTGAAAAATGTTGGCAGCCTGGGCTTGCCCACATCAAGTCCGTGTTTTTTGACGCTGACAAAGTGCGAGGCTCTATGTGCTGGACGTTCTCGCACCTATGCTCCGCGAACGGATAGTTTTTGGCGTGTGTTTCAATCGCTCGCTCCCAATGGTTTATGGCGCTCATGTTCACGTCAAAATTCCAGTCGTGGGCGGCTTCTATCAAGCCCGTTGACTCGCCGCCACCGCCGCAGAACATATCGACTATGTTAAGCTTTTTCATTTTGACGCTCCCTTTTTTGGCTGAAAATTCTCAATGGCGCTAATAGCGCTCAAATGAGAGCCGTTCTCGCATAAAGAAATCGCGCCGGTATTAAATAAGCCCGAAGTTTCATCGTTAAACATCAAAGACGCGGCGCCGTTATTTTCAAGCCAGGTGCAAACTTTACAGTCATATGTAATTGTCATCATCGCATGATGCTCTCGAAGCTTAAGCCACTTCTTTATATACTTTGGAACTTTCATTTTATTTTTCCTCTCTTAAATTTTATCGCGGCGGCTTTCACGGAATTTTCAAGGCCGGAAAAATCTCGGTCGGATATTTCCGCCGTCAAATGCGGCAGAAATATAGTCGTGATTTGAGCGACGAAATCATCGACAGAAATCTTTTCTTCCGAGGGTTTCCGCTCGCAAATGCTAATGGGCTTTTCCGCCTTGATGTAGCCGTTTGTCCGCAACGCTGTCGCCAATGCCGATGTCATTTCGAGGCTCCTTTTCTTGAAACTGAGCGACTTCTGTTTTTCGATTTATCTTTCATAAGAAACGCATTAAGCTCTTTGGCAAGCATTTTATGGCCGTCTGTGTTGTCAATAATGAAAAGATAGTTTTTCCATTTGACATTGGTTGTTTCATTTACCAATATATAGGGTGAAACTGCCGCGGCCTCGCCGTTATTTTTTACAAAAAAAGCGTCGCAAAGTATCTCTTCGTTTGGATGTTCGTAACCAGTAAAGATGGAATACTTGTAAGGATGCTGTTCCAATGTTTCCTTTCTTAATCGCCTGTATTCCTTAAGATTTTCTTGAACCTCCGACCGAGGTGTGGTGTCTGTATTTATTAATCCAAACCATAAACAGACGGTAAAAGAAATCAAACATACAGCGAGCTGAATGAAAGAGACAATCGGAATTTCCGACGGACTCTTCCCATTGTAAACGATTCCCCATATTATGGCCGCCATGCAGCTTCCGGCGGCCACGCCAAGCAACATTCTCCAACTAACAGGACATGCTTTGGCGACCATTCTTTCGTCATAATAATCAAGGACTTTCATTTTTCGTTCACCCCTTCGCTTTGACTTGCCTCGTCGTGTTCTTTTTTGGCAACACAAAGCACTATAATGTTAAAGACAAGCGCTATCAGTGATATAAATATTGAAATTTGACTCATAAAGCTCATAAAAAAACTTCCTTACTTGTTATATTTCTTGACAATTTCCGCAGCGTCAGTCGGAACGCCGAGCTTTCCGGCAACCGCGTCGAAAGACAAATCCGCGAACGTGTCGCTGTTTTCTATTTCGTCGGCGGACAATCCCTCGCGAACCATTTCAAGGACTTTTTCCAGAACCAAGTCAACCGACTCGCCGAATCCCTTGCGGAAGCCCTCTCCAAATCCGTCCTTAAAACGTTCTATGAGCCTTTCGTCGTATTCGGAGCTTTCAACATGTTCGGCAAGGTGTTCGCTCATGTCGCGGCTATGCGGAGTGAAAATTTGCTTCGGATCGCCGCTTGCGTCGTCCAAAGCGTCCGACAAGTCGTCCTCGTCCGCTTCGTCGTCTGAAGCGGACGGCTTCTGCTTCTTCTTTTTCTTTTCAGCCTTAATCTCGTCGTAAGTGGAATTGATTGTCGCCTCGCCCGATTCAATGGCTTCCATCTGCTCTTCGCTGGCGTTCTTTTCTACGAACTTCGCGCGCTCGACCGTCTTTTCCGAAACGCCGAGCATTTCGCCAATCGCGGCGTTCTTGTTGCCCTTGAGGTTTTGAATGTATTCGCTTCCCATCAAGGCCTCGATGTTTTTCAGAAGCTCGCTTCCGTCCAAGTTTCGCCTGTCAACTTGAAGGTGGAGCGCGTATCTGTGCGCCTCGTCGAACGAGTCGAATTTGTGCTCGAAATACGGAATGGCCTTTAGTCCCGCCATCTTCGCGGCCCGGACGCGCGTGTATCCGTCGATAAGGTAGAAATGCTCAACGCCGCCTTCGTCCTCCAAGAGCCACAAATGGACAGGTTGGCTTTCGTCGAATTTATTTGCCTTCATGTTTTCGGCGATTCTTTCAAGCAAGTCCTCGTCAATCGCGTAAAGCTCCTTGAACTTTTCGTGCTCTTCGATTTTGTCAATCGAAATCATCTTTGAAAGCTTCAAGCCTTGGTTTTGAACAGGAAGGCTGGATTCGTTTGTCACTATGCTAAGTTTTTTCGCTTTTGCCATTTTAATCTCCCTCTTCTGATGATTTTATTTCTTTAGGGATAACTCTGATTTTATATACTTGAGAAGTAACGTAAGTTCCATCGTCAAGATAGAACGATATTTTGTCATTCCCCCAATGACTAGTGTGGGTAAGTTTATTTTTTTCTTTATCCAAAATATAAACATTGCCGTCTATGGTTACTTCATATAAGTGTTGTTTGTTAAAAGTTCGTTCTTTTTCTGCTTGTCGTGGAACAAAAAATACGACTACAACAAACATAATAGTTGCTGCAAGAATATAAATAATTCCCTCTCTATCCATATTAAAACTTCTCCGCCCAATGCTCTGTGGTCTTTTCGCCGGTGAGCATGTCAACGAGCTTGTTGACTTCCTCGGCGAGTTTTTTTGCTGTCGTCGGATTTTTGGCCGTGACGCTCAAGCGTTCGTCCATCTGCGTGTATCGCGAAGCGGCTTCCGTTCGCGGAATGTAAATCTTAAGGATATTGCTGAAGTTTTTCTCAAAGAATTTTACGAACTGCGTTTGCGGCGCGGTTTCGAGGTTTGCGAATTTCTGCTGAAAATCCGAATAAAGCAAATACCATTTTTCAAGCTGGCCGGGGCAATCGTCAACCAGCTGCTTTTCCAAAAATTTTGAGGTCGTGTAGTCAAAGCTTGAAAACTTTATTGGAGTTAAGATTATGTCGGAGGCAAGCAAG
This sequence comes from Treponema sp., assembly GCA_045131275.1. GTDB lineage: Bacteria > Spirochaetota > Spirochaetia > Treponematales > Treponemataceae > Treponema_D. Next base: position 1,583 of record JBGUQT010000028.1, on the reverse strand, counting down.
GCGTTAATCACCAAGTTGTCGTAGGTGGGTGCGGTGTCAATTACGATGTAGTCGTATTTGTCGCCGGCGCTTTTGATTGTTTTTTGAAGCTCGTAGTAGCCAATTCCGCGCAGCTTGAAAATGTTCAAGTGGCTTGGAATGATGTCAACTTTTTCGATTCTTGATTCGACGCTGTATCTTTCGATGTTGTTGTGCGAAAGAGCCTCGAACACGTTCTTTTCTTCGATTGTTTCGACAATGTTCGGAAAGCCCTGCGTGTAAAACATCGTGCCCGAATTGTTCGTGTCCAAGTCGAAGAACAGAACCTTGTAACCTCTCGCCGCAAGATTGTTCGCGGTAAGAATTGCGTTGGTCGTCTTGCCAACGCCGCCCTTTAAGGACGAAAACGTGATAACCATAAAATACCTCGGTTTTTAAGCCAAAGTTGAAAACCAATCTCTGCCCGCCAAGGTTTAATCGGTTTTCAACTTTGGAAAATAAAAAAGACCATCTCCAGAACACGGGATTCTGAAAATGGCCTTATTTGGCCGCCATAAACGACCGTGCAATATTCCCGTATATATCGCACCGTCCCTTATGACGTGTTTGGCGAAAAATTACCAAACTGCCGACGATACGAAAATATCACAAATTGATTACAATGTCAAGCGTTTTTTAAAATTTCGCGATAAATTTTTTAATTTTTTTTGATTTTTTTGGTAATTTTTCAATTTTTTTAATGAAAATAAAAGGAAAAAGAATGTTTGACAAAAAAAACAAGTGCCTAAGTTACTAATTTAGGCGCTAAATTTTGACAAGAAAAATAAAACTCTCCCGCTCATTTTTTAATGTAATTATTTGAGAAAAAGATGAATAAAAAAGTTAAAAAGTTTTTAACTAGAATGGGAAATTAGCGGCGGGCGGCTTCACGCCGATCGCCGCTTTTTATGGGGAAAGGCTTGAAGCGACTCTTGGTCTATGTCTATGTAGACTTCGCGGAATTTCGGCTTGGCGTTTTTTAGAAAAACGCGCTCAATCAAGAGCTGCATCACTTCCGGCATCCTGCCTGTGGTGTCAGTTTCTATGAGCTTGCAACTGTATTTGGTGTTTGACTTTTCGGGAGTAACCCAAAGGCCGTCGCGCTCGTTAAGACAGATGTTTATTTTTTTATCGGGCAAGTCGGGGCAGAAAAATCTATAGCCCATGAGCTGGAACACTCCGGCTCTGTCTGTTTTGCCGCTGAAAGTTGCCTTAAGGACGGCGTTCACTTCCCTTATGTCAGCTTTGACAAAATTTGACGTGTCGCTTTTAGGTTTCTTTGCGAAGCGCTTGATGTATTTTGGAATGTAGACGTTCCGCAGAAACTCGTTGGCGGCTTCGATTGTCTTTATTCCGTGAAGCTTGAATTGAATGGGAAGGCGGCCTTGAAGAGTTTTCCAAAATCGTTCAATGCGGCCTTTCGCTTGCGGGCTGTATGCCGGAAACATGTCTATTCCAAGGCCCGCCATCATTTTTCCGTATTGAGTGAGGCGCTCTTCCGTTTTGTCTTTCGCGTTGTTCACAAAGAACACAGAGGCGCGGTCGGGATACATTTGCTGCGGAAG
>JBGUQT010000027.1:0-17768 GCA_045131275.1 Treponema sp. | reverse complement strand
CCTTGTTCTTCTTGACATTTCTGAATTGAACAGCTGGACGGATTACTTTGTGATCGCGACTGTTTCGAGCGCGGCGCAGTCGCAGGGCATTCAAAAGCAAATCAAGGACTACATCAAGGATTCAGGCTTGGAAATTCACAAGACCAATAAAAAGATCAATGACGGCGACGACTGGAATTTGATCGACTTGGGAAGCGTGGTAATCCACTTGATGTCAAAAGAGGCCAGGGAATTTTACGACTTGGAAAAGCTTTGGCACGCCGGAAAGCGCTTGGACTTTTAGCGCAGGGCTAAAATTTTAAAGCGTCGGAATCGCCGTCGGCAAACTCGTTGTCCGCCCAATCATCGTTAAGGATTTCGTCATCGTAGACTGAAAAGCTGTCAACGCTCTCGTCGTCTTCAAAGTCTTGGGCGTCGTCCAACGCGACGTCTTCGCTAACTTCGTCTGTGTACAGGAATTCAATTCTCTCGAAATCTTCTGATGGATTGGGATCAACTGACATTTGCGCCTCGGTGAAATGAATATATAATTTTTTGTTTTTCTTGTCAATACGCTTTCAAACTATTGACAAAAGTTCTGCAATTTGTATAATTGTAAAAACTATGTTGGGTGAAATTTGTGTCCATGCGCCGGCCAAAATTAATTTGGGCTTGCGCGTTCTCCCTAAGCGTGAGGACGGGTTTCATCCGATAGAAAGTGTTTTTGCGACTGTGGGACTAAACGATTTGTTAACCGTTCGTCCCTTGCCGGAGCGGAATGTTTGCGAGGTTTTTTGCGAGCAAGCCGCTCTTCCGCAGGAAAACACAGTCAGTTCAGCCTACCAGGCCGCTAAAAGCGTCTTGGGAGTGGATTTGCCGGGGGTAAGCGTTCAATTGACCAAACGCATTCCCTTGGGAGGCGGACTTGGAGGAGGTTCTTCCGACGCCGCGGCCATGTTGACGGCCCTGCAAAAACTAGGCGTTGCGATTCCAAGCGACGCGGCTTATAAAATAGCCGCCCGAGTGGGAAGCGATGTGTTTTTCTTCCTAAGCCTTGACGGAAAGCCTAACGGCGCCGCGATCGTTTCAGGAAGAGGGGACTTGGTAAAGCCAATAAGCCCCAGATGTGATTTGCATTACGTTCTGGTTTTCCCAGGCGTTCATTCGTCTACAGCGGAGGCATACGCCGCAATTGACGAAAGCGCTAGGAGTCCCGAAACCGAGTATTTGTCGTTGGACAAGCTTGAGAGCGTTTACAAAGGTCCTGTCAAAGACTGGAACTTTATAAACGATTTTACGCCGGTCATAACGGCCAAGTATTCAAAAGTCCAGCAGGCGCTTGCCGACGTAAAAGCCAGCGGCGCTTTGTTTTGTGATATGTCAGGCTCCGGTTCGACGGTTTTTGGAGTTTATGAATCTGCAACGCAGGCTCGTGACGCCGCTAATCTTCTTTCTGGAAAATGGAACGCGACTTTATTATAAAAAGTAAAGGAGATGCATTATGCAAATTACAGAATTGCGCATCCGAAAAGTGACGGGCGAAGGAAAGCTTCGCGCTTATGTTACAATTACATTTGACAACTGCTTTGTTGTTCACAATGTAAAAATTATTGAGGGCAAAGACGGCCTTTTTATCGCTATGCCTAGCAAAAAGACCGCCACCGGAGAATACAAGGATGTTGCCCATCCTATCAGCCCTGAGTTCCGTTCTGAACTTCAGAACAGAATTTTGGACGATTACAATAGCGGAAAGGTTATCGAGGCTTCTTCCGCTGGAGCGGATTCTTCGGCTGAATAACGATAAGCGCTCCTCTTGGCCTTTTGGCTTGGAAGGGGTCTTATATATTTTGGGACGTCGGCAAGCGGTAAGCCAACGGTTTTTGGTGCCGTCATTCCACAGGTTCGAATCCTGTCGTCCCAGATTTTTTATAAAGGTTTTATAGGGGTTAGAAAATGGACTTGACTATCAATGCAAAAACTCGCTCTACAACAGGCCGCGCCAACGCAAAGAGAATGCGCTTGCAGGGAAGAATTCCCGCCGTGTTGTACAACCACGAAGGAAAGTCGACAATGCTCGACATTGACGAAGTTGAATTCAACAAGATTTGGCGAACGGTTACGCCTTCAACTTTGATCAAGGTTACTGTTGACGGCGCTTCGCACGATGTTTTCATCAAAGACGCTGAATACAATATTCGCAACGACAAAGTTCTTCACGCCGATTTCTTTGAGCCCGCCGCTGACCAGGCCATCACAATGAAGATGCCTGTTCACTTGGTTGGAACTCCCGCCGGCGTCCTTAAGGGCGGATTCTTGCTCAAGCAGGCTCCGGAAGTTCAGATTAAGGCGGTTGCCTCAAAGATGCCCGCCCGCGTTGACGCTGACATTTCAGGCGTGAACATTGGCGAAAAATTCCTCGTTAAGAATCTCAATTTGGGGGACGGTGTAACAGTTATCACTGACGCTGAAGTGGCGTTGGCTAGCGTTAAACCGGCGAGATAATTTAAGGAGAGCCTTGCGGCTAATGTCGCGGGCTTTCTTGTTTAACCGTCAGGCAGAGCCTCCGTTTTTCGGAGGCTTTTTTTTTGGCAGCGATCGATTTGGATATTTTTGAAGAAAAGCTTTTTGATTCTCTAAAAAAACTCTTGGGCGGCGAGGCTTTTGAGCGGACAAAGGTTTTGGGCGCGGCTGTGTCGGGCGGAGCGGATTCCGTAAGCCTTCTTTGCGCTCTTGCAGCCTTGCGCGATTTTTCTGCCGGCGGGAACGCTGGCAACGCCGCGGGCGAGAGTAAGCAAAAAAAGAGCGCCGCGAACTTTGAAAAGCCAAAAAAGCGCGCTGCCTTTCCAAAAATCGTTTGCGTCACCGTAGACCATTCAATCCGGCCGGAAGAGGAAAGTTCCGGCGACGCCTCTTTTGTCCAAGCCTTGTGCCAAAAGCTTGGCGTGGAATGTTTTGTAAAAAAGATCGAGCGGGGAGCGGCGGCTCTTCTTGCGGACCAAAGAGGCAAGGGCCTTGAAGAAGCCGCGCGCTTTTTGCGCTACCAAAAATTTGAGGAGTTTGCCAAAGAAAGCGGCGCTGAATATATTTGCCTGGCCCACAACCAAAACGACGCGCTTGAAACTTTGTTGATGCGCTTTTTGCAAGGTTCGGCCGCCGCTTACGGAATCGTTCCCAAGAGGGGAATCTATTTAAGGCCCTTGCTGGAAACAAGCCGCCCGCAAATCGAAGAATACTTGCGCTCAAAGAAAATCGAATGGCGGACCGACTCTTCCAACCAAGACAATTCGTATTTAAGGAACAAGGTCAGAAACCTTTTGATTCCCTTTTTGGACCAGAATTTTGAAGGCTGGAAAAAGGCGCTTTTGGCGGGCGGCGAAAAGGCTTTGCTAGAAAGCGAGGCGCTTGAAGGCTTTTTGGACCAAGCGCTGGCCGGCGCGGCTTTGCCGCTAAACAAACAACTTTCGCAAGACCTAGAGACGTCGCAAGGCCAAGAGGCGCCGCAAGGCCAAAAAACGCCCGCCGCTAAAGGGCTGGAAATTTCCAAGGATCTTTTTGAGCCCCTTCCAGCGGCCTTAAGGCAGCGGTTTCTTTACCGCGCCTTTGACGTCTTGTCGCTGGAAGAAAGGGTTCCTTACTCATTTGTCCGCGCGGTGGCCGCTTGGCCCGAAAAAGACTTTAAAAAAATCGCCGCGGCGGGCTTGGAAGCGGTCTCAAAAAAAGATAAAGTTTTTTTAAAAATTCTCAAAAAAGAGGCGACTGAATCCGGTTTTTTTGATATAATAGTAGGAAAGGAAAACGAGCGTGAGGTTTGCGTCGAGCGAACTCGCGCGGTTGGCGATAAAATATGAAGAAGATTTTTAAGACTTTTATTTTTGCGTCCTTGCTTTTGACGGGTGGACTTTCCTTCGCTCAAGGCTCTGGAAAGGCTTCGGACTTTAGCGCCCAAAAGGCCAACAGGCAAACCGCCTTGCGTTATTTAAAATTGGCCAAGAATTACGCGATGCAAGGCGACTGGAAAAAAACTTTGGCCGCCGCCACCGCTGGAAACAATTACGACGCGACTGTCGCCGACCTTTGGTATTTGATCGCCCTTAGCCAATACAACAGCGGCGCCACAAGAAAGGCGGTTTTGCCTGTGTTAAAGAATTCCCTTGACGGCGCGGAGTGGGTTGACTACAACAAAAGCAGCGCTAGAATTTTTTACGCGGACTTGCTTTGTTCCACCGGAAGGCCAAAGGAAGCGCTTGAGATTCTTGACCAGCGGCCCTTCATTTATTCCGCCGACGCGGACTACGTTAGAATAAAGTCTTGCTACACATTGGGAGACGCGGCCAGCGTTCAAAGCGCGCGCGAAAAAGTTGACGTAAGCCGCCGCATTTATCCGGCCGACGAGCGCTTTCCAAATTTGTTTTTCGCGTACGAGTACAGAATAATGTTCCAAAAGAATTTTGAGACCGGCACTTTTGACTACATGCCGCTTGATTCCATCGCGCGAAAAACAGCCGATTATTTTATCACGCGCGTTCCAGAATACAACAAGCAAAATCCAGAGCTGGAAGTTTACGCCGCGATTTTCGCCGAAGGCGAGCAAAGAACAAGATTGCTAAAGGCCTTTGACGCGCGCGGATTTAAAAGCCCTGTGTTCGCGGCCGCGGCCTTGGAAGACGGCGTGTTTACTGAAAGCCAGGCTTTTGACTACTTTTTGGACTTTATGGACAAGGGCGTGGACTTGTTTGACTTGGAGCGTTTTGCCGCCTCTTTAAAGACGGACGAAGGCCGCAAGCGAATGTTCGACTACCTAAACGCCTACTCAGGCGTTCTGTACATCGACACCAACCGCAGCTTGGAGCGCAACGTTACGATTACGTACAACCGCGGCCGCCCCGCCAAAATCGTTTACGACGCGGACAACGACGGCGGAGACGACTGGACCGCCGAGCTGGATTTTGGCGTTCCCAAGAGCGCCCACTTTGAGGACAAAAAGATTGACGTTTATTACGGAACATATCCAAGCCCGGTGCGAATCGTTTTTGAGGAAGTTCCTGGCGAAGAGGGAATCACGATTTTTAATTTGGCCGACGAAACTGTGGACGCCGAAATCTTTACCGTAAAGCCTGACGAGTTTTTGGCCGCGGCCGGCTTTAGAAAGGACTTTTACATCGTTGACGAAACTTCTTTGTGGAGCGGCCCGAATCTTTTTGACGTTGACCGTTTGATACTTTCGATCAGCAGCATGGAAAAGCCTTCCAAAGAGCGGGACGGAGCGATTGTCCGCTTTGCGATGTTGGACGGCGCTCCATACGCGGCCGATTATTTGGTTGACGGAAAGCTTTACGCCCGCGCTCAGTTTGCAAAGCCTTTGACAAGGAGCGTTGACCGCGACGGCGACGGCATTTTTGAAACTACCGAAATTTACGCCGACAACGACGGTTCCTTTGTCGCGAGCAAAGAGGACGCGGACGCCGCAAGCCAAAACATTTGGGGCGCTCCGGTTCCCAATCCCATGATTTACTTGCAGATGATTCACATCGACAGGAACGGAGACACTGCTCCTGACTTTACCGAAGAGTACATGACAAAGGGCGGCCGCCGGACAACTTGGGATTCCGATTACGACGGCAATTGGAACGTCCGCTACACCCTCTATCCGCAGGAGGATGGGCAGCCGATTGTGGAACTTACGGAATTCTATATTCAGGGAAGCGGCAAAAAAGTTCCTGTGTCAATAAAGCTTTCTGACGGCGAGCCGGTTGAGATAAAAGTTGACGGCGCCAACGTTCCTGTTACAAAGGGAACTCAAAATTGTTTTTATTGGGTGGACAAGCCCGGCACGGAAAATCAAGAGTTGAATGTAATCGGCTTTATGAAAGGCGTGGAGCAAGGCGTTGTGTCTCAGTTTGACAGCGGAGACTATTTCTTGCAAGCGGTTTTGATTGGCCAAAACATTTACGCGCGCGCGTTTGAAAAAAGCGACGAAGTGAAGAAAGTCCAAAAAGAAAACGCCGCTCCGCGGAACGAAAATAATTAGAGTTTGTGAAGATGAAAAAAACGATTAGCCTTTGCGCGAAGATAGCCTATGTTTTGTTATGCCTAAGCCTTTTTGCGTGCAATACGAGCAAGCTTCCAAGCAAGCCTGAGGAAAATTTTGACTACACGCAAAAAGACGTGCACGACGCTGAGGTAAAGCGCATATACGAAATGCTCCAAAAAAGTCCGATAGAGGCTTTGTGGCGCGCCAAGATTTTGGGCGACAAGAGCGTATGCGACGAGTGCGCTGGTTTTGCGCGCGACGCGCTTGCTTCCCGAGTGGAGCAAAAGGATTATGTTGAGGCTTGGGTTTTCTACAATTCTTTGTCGGCCGCCGGCTACGAAGACTACGCCGCCAAGATTATGGACAAGGCCGCAATGCGTTCCTTTTACTATGACGGCGTTCCGGGCATTTTTGGCAAGGCTCAGCCTCGCTTGGAAAAGATTTCGGACTACATACAGGGAACCGTCACCGTTTGGGTCGATCTTGGAATCAAAGTTCAAAACGGAATGGGATACGCGGCGCGCGTAATCGGTTCCGGCTTTTTCATCGATCCGCGCGGCTACATTGTCACAAACCATCACGTTATCGAAGAGTTGGTCAGCCCCAAGTCTTCGGGTTACGGAAAAGTTTTTATAAAGATGGCCGAAAATTCCGACCAAAGAATTCCCGCAAAGGTTGTCGGCTACGACAGCGTTCACGATTTGGCTTTGCTCAAGACGGAGGTGAAAGTCCCGTATGTCTTTAACCTTGGCTCCCAATCTCAGTTGAACGTTGGAAGCGTCATTTACGCGATTGGCTCGCCATTGGGCTTGGAGCGAACGCTTACAAGCGGCGTCGTTTCTTCCGCCGACAGAAAGCTTTTTTCTACCGGAAGCGTTGTTCAAATAGACGCCGCCGTAAACTCCGGCAACTCGGGCGGCCCTTGCATCGACAAAAACGGAACCGTTCAAGGAGTCGTTTTTGCGGGAATCGCTTCTTACCAAGGCTTGAACTTTGCGATTCCAATCGAATACCTAAAGCAAGACCTTCCGATTTTGTATCGCGGCGGCGAACGAAAGTTTCCTTGGATTGGCGCTTACGGCCACACCGCAAAGGCCGGCAGAGTCAATTACGGTTTGGAAGTCCAGTACATAAAGCCTGGAAGCGCGATGGCCCGCGCCGGGATGAAAGTCGGCGACGTTGTAGTTTCTCTTGACGGAAGAAAGGTTTTGAGCCTTGAAAACGCCCAAGACATTTTGCGCGACCACGTTCCCGGTTCGATAATTTCTTGCGAATACCTTGACGGCGGCTCTTACGAAGCAAAGAAAAATTGCCTCTTGTTTTTGTCGGAACGGCCAAAGTATCCCGGATACTCGGTTTACCAAGGCGACACGGTTCAACATTCTTTTGTGGCGATTTTTGGAATGGAGTTGACGCCGTCTTCTACTGACAGCAGCAAAACTTACATGATAAAGCGCGTCATTCCCGGAAGCGCCGCCGACGAAAACGGATTTTCGGAAAACGATCCGCTTACAATCGGACGCATTCAATTTAACGACGAAAAGAGCGCGATTATGGCCGCGTTCTCAACAAAAAATAGAAGAAACGGATACCTTGACATAAATGTCGCCTTGCAGGCCCTGTTGGACAGTCCGTATTATTTTTAGGCAGGAAAAAAATGGTAGAGATGAAATGCAAGCGCAACTTTTGCATTGTGGCGCACATTGACCACGGAAAATCGACTTTGGCGGACCGCCTGATTCAAAAGGCAAAGATTATCGACGACCGCCAGATGATGAATCAAATATTGGACAACATGGACATCGAGCGCGAGCGCGGCATTACAATAAAAAGCCAGGCGGTTACCATCCCTTATAGGGCCAAGGACGGTTTGGATTACGAGCTTAACTTTGTAGACACACCCGGCCACGTTGACTTTAGCTACGAGGTAAGCCGCGCGATCGCTTCTTGCGAAGGCGCATTGCTTTTGATCGACGCTTCCCAGGGAGTTGAGTCACAAACCGTAAGCAACATGTACATGGCCTTGGAGCAGAATCTTACTATCGTTCCTGTAATAAACAAAATCGACCTTCCCAGCGCCGACATCGAGGGCGTAAAGAAGCAAATCGACCACGACTTGGGCCTTTTGCCTGAGGAAGCGCAATTGGTAAGCGCAAAGACGGGGCAGGGCATCGACGACTTGATGGAAGCGATCGTCACGCTTTTTCCGCCGCCGTCCGGAGACGTCAACGCTCCGACGCAAGCCTTGATATTTGACTGCCACTACGACGCCTTTAGGGGCGTAATCGTCCACATTCGCGTTATGCAGGGAAAGATAAAGGCCGGCGACACGATCCGAATGATGAGCAGCGGTTCCGAATACAAAGTGGAGAATATAGGCGTATTTAAAATCAAGTACGAGGACACCGGCTATTTGGAAGCCGGCGACGTAGGCTACATCATCGCTGGAATCAAGACTGTGCAGGACGTAAAGGTCGGCGACACGATCACGCTTTCGACCAACCCTGCGGCCGAGCCGCTTCCCGGCTTTAAGGAAGTTAAGCCCGTCGTTTATTCTTCGATTTATCCGCTTGACTCAAACGACTACGAGGAATTGCGCGACAGCATGGAAAAGCTTAGGCTTAACGACGCAAGCCTTGTTTACGAAAAGGACAATTCCATCGCGCTTGGAAACGGCTTTAGATGCGGTTTTTTGGGCCTCTTGCACTTGGAAATCATTGAGGAACGGTTGGAGCGCGACTTTGACCAAAGCGTGATTTTTACCGCTCCCAGCGTCCGCTATAAAATCACCCTTTCAAACGGCGAGGAAACCTTCATCGACAACCCGACCGAATATCCAGAGGGCCGCGTGAAAAGCGCGGAAGAGCCTTACATCAAGGCTTCGATAATCACGCCCGGAGAATACATCGGACAAATCATGGCCTTGTGCAACGAAAAGCGCGGCGTTCAAACTAACATGCAATACCTTGACGAAAAGCGCGCCGAGCTTACCTACGAAATGCCCTTGGCCGAAGTTCTCTTTGACTTTTACGACAGGCTAAAAAGCTACAGCCGCGGTTACGCCAGCTTTGACTACGAAATTATCGGCTACAAGCCGACCGTTCTTGTAAAGCTTGACATTTTGATTAACGGAAAGAGCGTTGACGCCCTAAGCCAATTGTGCTTTAAGGAAAATGCCTCTACGCAAGCCCATAAGGTTTGCCACCGCCTAAAGGGCGAGATCGCCCGCCAGCAATTCAAGGTTGCCATTCAGGGCGCGATCGGAAGCCAAATCATCGCGCGCGAAACGGTAAACCCTGTCCGAAAGGACGTTCTTGCCAAATGCTACGGCGGCGACATTACTCGAAAAAGAAAGCTGCTTGAAAAGCAAAAGGAAGGAAAAAAGCGCATGAAGATGATCGGCGACGTCGAGCTTCCTCAGTCGGCCTTCCTTGCCGTCCTCAAGTCCGACGAAGACGAAGAGTAGGAACGGGCAAGGCACGCTTCGCTTAAAGCTTTGACTCGTTCCTATTGCGGCGCGATTAAAATTATCGCGCCGCAATAGCAAGCGCGGTTTCAATGTCCTTGGCAAAAAAGTCAATTTGCGTTCTTACTCTTGTTAAAAAGTTTTGCTCAAGGCTGGGAGCGGTTCCGTCCGGAAAGTGCAAGTAAAGGTACTCGCGGCCGCGAAGTTCGCGCATTATTTGCTCTTCAAGCGCGATTGATTTGTCGCGCGCTTCTGAGTCTTCTCCTTTGGAAAGCAAGTCGGCCAAGGCGCGAAGGGCGGAAAGTTCGCCGCGCAAAAACTCCTGGGCTTTTTTGCCAAGATCGTTTGAATGCCCAAGAGCGGCCGCTTTTTGTTGGCTTGCGACCAGCTTTTGTTCCAAGCCAACAAACGCGCCGCCGGCATTTTTGTCCGAGCCAATGCCGGGGCCTTGCGCCGCCGCAATTTCCAAAAGGCCCAAAATAGGCCGTTTTTCCAAACCAAGATCCAAGCCGCTTTTTCCCGCGTCGTAAAGATTTTTGGCGCCGCTAAAATAATTCTTAAAAAGCGCGGCGTATCCCATAAGGTTTTTGCTTGCCCAAAATTTGCGGCCGTCCTTACCAAGAACTTTTTCCGCTCCGGGGCCGTAAGCGGCCGCGCAGTTTTGTGCCGGCCGCAAGCGGCTTGCGGCAAGAAAAAGCGCCTTGCTTTGCGCCGTGGCCTTGGCGTGCGTTCTTCCGGCGCTAAAGGAAAAGTCCAGGCCTAAAACGTAAACCGGAACGTCTTGGCCTTTTCTAAGGCTCAAGGCCAAATATGTCGCTGTAAGGCCTATGGAGCCCAGCGGCGGCGCGATTTTGGGAAGAAGGCCGTTCTCCTTTAATCGGCGCAAAAAATCGTTTTGGTCAAATTCGCTAAAGTAAAAGGCCGCTCGATTTGCGTAGCGGCGGGCTATCGAGGCCCTTGAGGTCAAGTCAAAAAAGAAAATCGGGCCGCCGCAATTTTTGTCTTGCTGGCATTTAAGGCCGATGTAGGCTTTTTCGATTGCCAATTGGCTTTCTGTGGCGGCGATTGCGTCGATTTTTATTCCAGCGTCGAGCAGGGCTGGAACTGCCGCGTCAACCGCAAGCGTAAAAAAGGCTTGGTTTATTGCGGCGGCCCCTTCTTGGGCTTGCAAATAATTCGTAAGCTCGTCAAGGCTTTCTCCGGCGCCGCATACAAGAATCGGTTTTTCAACCGTTCCTTCTAAGGCCTCAAAGGAAGGGCGGGCGGCGGCCAAGGGCAGGTTCTTAAAAATATTTTTGCTGTAAAGGCGGCCAAGGCGGACTAGGGTAAGTCGGTTTTTCCAAAAGGCCGCGACGATGTTTTGCGCGCATTCATAAAATTTTTTGTAAAATCCGTCGTTAAAGGAAACGCCCGCGCTAAGGTCAAGCCTAACCACTCGGCGGAACTTTTGGCTTGCCTTGTTGAAGAATTCGTCAAGGCCGCTCGCGGTGTTTTTGTCAAATGGAAGAAGAGTCGCGGCCAAGTCCTGTCTTATGATTTCTTGGCTTGAAAAAGAATGGAGAGCCGAGTCCGCCTCAACGCATAAAATTTCTGATTTTGCCGCGCGGCATTTTTCCTGCAGTTCCTTAAAGCCGTAAAAAAGGCAGGGCGAAAAGGCCAAGACCAACGTTCCCGGCAAAATTTCAAGATTTTGAACCGCTTGAAGAATGTTTTTTAGTGGATTGTATTTTGAATAAAGGAAACGATTTTTATATTGAAGGGTAAAGGTCGCTCCCTCCGTTTGCGCGGAAGGGGCGGCCTCTATTAAAACAGGCTTTTCGTCAGCCATGAATCTTATTGCTTTTCACCTGTAAAGACAGCCATAAACTCAGCGGAGTTAGACTTGATCTTTGGGCTGTTTTGAATGGCTGAGTTCACGACGACAGAATCCGCTTCGGCGATTTCGGGTCCGATAAGGCGAACGGCGTCTTCCGCTGAAGTTCCGCCCTCTGTAATCTCAACGCAACGCAAAACGACAACATTGTCCGTTGAAGAAATGACGAGCGGAGCGGAAACTTCTCCCTTGGCCAATTTGAACGCGGCCTTAAGGAAGGATTCGTTTGCTGACGCTCCTTTAAGGGCGGCTTTGTCCTCAAGAGTAGAGCGGCCAATCAAAGACTGGTTGTTCCAGTTGAGCGCGAACGAGGGAGTCGTGTCTTTTTCAATGCCGAATTTTCTGCACGCTTCGTTGAAGCCGTTTGTGGCGGCCGCGGCGATAAAGTCGTTGGCCTTGCCTGTGTAGTAGTCTTGAACCACGCCTTTTTCGTTTGAGAAAAGGTATGATTTTGCGGCCTCAAAGTCTTCGCTGTTTTCAACGTCGATTTTGGCGCTTTCGCCAAGGCATTTGAAAATCGCCCAGCATGAGTTCAATTCAACGGGGCTTGAAACCGCGTCCTTTGCAAGGCCTGTGATTTCTGAAGCCTGGTCCTTGTTCTTAAAGAGAACTTCCAATTGGTATTGTCGGTTCTGCGTGATTTTTCCGCTTTCTGAGTCTCCGACAATTTTTGTCGAGTATGAAGTTACGGCGTCTTCGAACGTTACCTCTGAGTTGTTGATTCTCTTGAGAACGTCTTTTGCCTTGGCTTCGTCGTTTACTGTGATTACGCTAAGGTCGTACTTGGCCAATTTGTCAGCCTTCTTTTGGGCGAACGACTTGATTTCCTCATCGGGCATAGAGCTCATGCTAAAGGCCGCGTATTCAAATTCGTGGACTTCGCTTCCCATTTTGCGGATAAAATCCAATTCCGCAGAAGATGTCTTGAGGCCGTACAATTTTGAGTCTTTTACCGACGCGAACGATCCAAAGAGGTCTTCGTAAGAGCGGCCGGCGGACAAAGCGTTTACAACCTGTTCTTGGTTCTTGCGCTTGGCGTCGTCGCTAGTGGCGTTGTAAAGCGCCTGGGAAAATTCTCCGCTTTCGTTGTAATACTGGTTGATCAAGGCGCGGTCAACGGCTGTGTCGGGCGCGATCCAACCGCTCTGGCCTGTCAAGTCGCGAAGGGCCATGGGGCCTACAACTTGGTTAAAGGCTTGGCTAAAGGCCATTGAATAGAAGAAAGAGGCGTAGTCGGCGTTAAAGCTGTAGCCCTGCTGTTCCATTCTTTGAACGGCTTGATTTGCCAACGAATAGAATTCCGTTCCTTCCTCAAACTTGATGGGAACTCCGTTATAGCTGCCGTAAGCGGGCAAGCGGTTTTCGCCGACGCCGCCGGCAAGGGCTGGAACCAAAACAAAAATGAACGCGGCAATCAGCAAGATGATGATTCCGCCGATGCTGTAAAGACCTTTTTTCATAAAAACACCTTAAAATTTGAGTAAAGTTTGCTATATATTATAGTATAAAAAAACGCCCGCGTCAATAGCCGCGGGCGTGTCTTATGGTCGCAAATGTCGGATTTGCCCGACAACTTGACCGTTCCTATTTGTTCAAATAATCGAGGACAAGTTGGCCCATCTTCTTGGTGCCTACAAGCTTTCCGGCGGCCTTTACGGCCTCGCGCTTGTCGCCAGCGATGTCGCCTGTTCTCCAGCCGTCGTCCAAAACTTTGGCCACGGCGTTTTCGATGGCTTTGGCTTCTTCTTCAAGCTTAAAGTCAAAGCGGAGGAGCATGGCGGCGGAAAGAATTGTGGCCAAGGGGTTGGCCAAGTCTTTTCCTGCGATGTCGGGGGCGGAACCGTGGATCGGCTCGTAAAGGCCGGGGCCGGTTCCGTCGCCGATGCTGGCGGAGGCCAACATTCCGATTGAGCCTGTTACTTGCGCGGCTTCGTCGGTAAGAATGTCGCCGAACATGTTGCTTGTGGCGATCACGTCAAACTGGCGCGGGTTCTTTACCATTTGCATGGCGGCGTTGTCGATGTATATAAAGTCAAGCGCGATGTCGGAATATTCCTTGTGGACTTCCTCGGCGACCTTGCGCCACAAGCGGCTTGAGTTAAGGATGTTGGCCTTGTCCACGACCGTCAAATGCTTTTTGCGGTTCTTGGCGAACTCAAAGCCCATGCGGACGATGCGCTCGATTTCGGGCCAAGTGTATTTTTCTGTGTCCCAAGCGGTCTTTCCGTCAGCGCTTGTTCCGCGCTCTCCAAAGTAGATTCCTCCCGTAAGCTCGCGGACTACCAAAACGTCGATTCCGTCGCCGGCGATTTCGTCCTTTAGCGGGCAGGCGTCCTTAAGCTGCTTCCACATTACGGCCGGGCGAAGGTTGGCGAAAACTTTCATTCCGCCGCGCAAGCCGAGCAAGGCTTTTTCCGGGCGGATCTCCGGGGCCACGTCGTCCCACTTGGGGCCGCCGACCGCTCCGAGCAAGGCCGCGTCGCTTGAAAGCGCTATGTCAAGCTGTTCCTGCGGAAGGGGATGGCCAAACTTGTCGATGGCTCCGCCGCCCGCGATTACGTTTTTATAAGTCCATTTGTGGCCGAACTTTTTGGCGACGGCGTCAAGCACGTTGACCGCTTCGGCAACTACGTCAGGTCCGATTCCGTCACCGGGAATCAAGGCGATGGTCTTTTCCATATAAATACCTCAAGAAATACTGAATTTCTTTAATTATACTAAAAACCGCTCGCCTTGTCTAGCGCTAGACCAATTTGTTGAAGTGTTTTTCGATATCCTTAATCAGCTTGTACTCAAAGGAATCGACCAGCGCCATCCACGAGGCTTCCATTACGTCGGAGCTTACGCCAACCGTTGACCAAGAATCCATTCCGTCCGAGCTTTCGATCAAGACGCGGACTTTGCTGGCCGTGGCGGCCTTTCCGTCCAAGACGCGGACCTTGTAGTCGGTGAGGCGGATTTGTTCCACCGCTGGATAAAAGCGGGAGAGAGCCTTGCGCAAGGCGATGTCCAGCGCGTTCACCGGGCCGTCGCCTTCGCCGGCTGTGACTTCGATTTGGTTGTCGACTTCGACTTTGATTTGCGCTGTGGCGTTGACGCCTTTTTCGGGCCGCGGGTTCACGCCGTTTGTTTGGTAGTAGCGCAGCTTAAAGAAGGGCTGGTATTTTCCCATGATTTTTCGGACGAGAAGTTCAAAGGAGCCGTCGGCGCCTTCAAACTGGTAGCCTTCAAATTCAAGCTCCTTCATTCTTGCCATGATCGTCTTGACGATTGGGTCGTCCTTTGTTATTTGCGGCATGAACTTTTGAATCTTCTTTATTACCATCGAGCGTCCGGCCACTTCGCTCATAAGGAAGACGCGCGCGTTTCCGACGCTCTCCGGCTCCACGTGCTCGTAGGCCGACGGATTTTTGAGAACCGCGTCGATGTGCATTCCGGCCTTGTGGGCAAAGGCGTTGGCGCCGACGTAGGGCATTCCTGGATTAAGCGGAAGGTTAGTGAACTCAGCCACGCGCTTGCAAATCGATGTAAGCAGCTTTATGTTTTCGCCGGGAAGGCACTCGTAGCCCATCTTTAACTGCAAGTCGGGAATGATCGTCGAAAGGTTTGCGTTTCCCGTTCGCTCGCCAAAGCCCAAAAGGACGCCCTGCACGTGCGTGGCGCCGGCTGTCACGGCGATTAGCGAGTTTGCGACCGCCAAGCCCGAATCGTTGTGGGTGTGGATTCCAATCGCGCAATCGCTTCCGAACTCTTTTACGACGCGCTCGACTGCGGCCTGCAATTCGTTGGGCATCGCGCCGCCCTTTGTCTCGCAAAGGTTAAGGACTTCCGCTCCGCCGTCTTTGGCGGCCTTGAGGGTTTTAAGCGCGTATTCTGGATTGTCCTTGTAGCCTGTAAAGAAATGCTCGGCGTCGTAGATCACCCGCATTTTGTTTTGGCGCAAGAATTCGCAGGAGTCTTTTATCATCGCAAGGTTTTCTTCCTCGCTTGTGTGGAGAATTTCTGTCACATGGAAAAGCCATGACTTTCCGAAAATCACCGCCCATTCCGTTCCTGCGGAAACAAGACTTTGAAGGTTCGCGTCCTCGCTGGGCTTTATGTCCTTGCGGCGGGTCGAGCCAAAGGCGCAAAGCTTGGAGTGGGAAAGGGGAATCTTTTTCATTTCTTGGAAAAATTCCATGTCCTTTGGATTTGAACCGGGGTTTCCGGCTTCGATAAAGTCCACGCCCAGCTCGTCAAGCGCTTGGCAGACGTGAATTTTGTCTTGCACCGAGTAGCTGATTCCTTCGCCCTGCGCTCCGTCGCGCAAGGTAGAGTCCAAGATTTGAATTTTCTTTCCGCTCATTCTTTTCTTTCCTTCCAATTTGAGGCTTTTGACATGTCGTCAAAGACATCATATGTTTTTATTCCGTTTAAGTCAAACTTATAAAGGCCGTGTTTTCCGGGGTCGTAGGGCGCTCCGGCGACAACTCCGTATGCCGCGCTTTCCTTGCGCTTTGTGATTTCTTTGCCTGTCCATGGGTTTACGGGCTTTTTTATTATTCCTTCAAAGGCAAGGCTTGGCGTGTCGGCGTTGGTCATAAAACTATTGTCAACCGTAAATTCGCGCCCGCCGTTTTTGTCGGAGCCTCTTGCGCCGGCAAAGTCTTTTACCATCAAAAGCGGATGGTTTTGGTCCAAGCCGTAGCCGTCGATTGAATTTTTTTCAGTGAAGAATTCAGCGGGGCCGTCGCGTCCCGCTCCGTGGTCGGCCACGATTATGATTCTTGTGTTGTCGTAGCAGCCGTTTTGCTTTAGATAATCCATCCATTTTGCCACAAGCTTTAGCATGGCGATGTTTGTGCTGACAGTGTCATTGTAGGAGTATGCGCCAAATTTTCCCTTGTCTGTTATCCGTTCCGAAGGAACAAAATCCGGCGCCTGCAAGTCCATCGAAGTGTGCGTCAGCATCGACTCCAGCAAAACAAAATCCCCGTTTGGGCCGCCCGTAAAGTCCGTCAAGTTTGGCAAATAGTCAAGGACGGAGTATTTTGAGATGTAGTCGATTATGTCCGAAAAATCGTCGTCGCTTGTCCACCAGTCGCCGTCGTCGTAAATTCCTTCGCGCAAGAACATCGGGCTGATTTTAAAGAAGGCGAACCAAAGGAAATTCCTTTTTATCGCTTGGCTTGTCGCGTTGGCCCGAACGTTTTGCGGGTGTTCCGAAATCCATTTTGAGGCGTACTTTTTTTCCAAGTTGTAGCCTTGGATTTTTGGATAAGGATCGCAAATCGTCATGTCTGGAATCCAATTGTAGTTGGCCCAAGACAAGTCCACCGCCTGGCAGTCAAAGCCCGCTTGTTCCGTAAAGACGCGCGGCATAAGCAAAAGGGCTTCGTTGTTCTTTTCTTTAAGGGGAACGCCGCTTCTTTTGTTCATTTCTAGCGGAGTGTATTCGTAGCCGCCGTAAAGGGGCGGGGCGCCCAAGAGCGTGTGCGAGTCGTAAGAGAGCGTGTGGCTGTAAAAAGTCCAGTCCTTGTATTCTTTTTCCAATTCCGGGTAGGCCTCAAAAATCGGAAGCAGGCAAGCGCTCTCGGCGCGGTCGCTCATAATGACCACGACGTTCTTTCCTTCTTTTGACAAATGGAAGATCGGCTTAATGTCCTTTTCTTCTTGCACTTGCCGCGCGGCGTATTTGTTGGATTCAATTTGAATTTTAGCCGCGTTTATCGTTCCGATTGCAAGAAAGGAAATCATTGCGATCGCGCAAACTGAAAGCAAGGTCTTTTTTGCCTTTGGAAAATTGTAGGCGGCAAAAAGAGCCGCGGCCAAAAGGGCCAGACAGACGGCGTTTATCGCCTTTGCCGCGGCGGAGTCCACCACCGTTTTTTCAAAGATCAAGACGCGGCTTAGGATTCCGTAGTTTCCGCCAAAGACAAAGGCGTTGGCTGCCGCCCACAAAAGCGCCAAAGACGCGGCAAAGGCCATTAGCGTTTGGACTTTTTTTCCGAACAAAAAGTATACGCAGCAAAGCCAAAAGACAAAAAAGCCTATGCTTTGGACAAGCGTTGTCCAAATGTAGCGGTTGGGGTTCATTATTCCGTCGATGTCCACAAATTCTTGAACCGAAGACGAAATCGTGTAGGACGGAATCACAAGGCCCGTCAAAAGGGCCAGCGAAAGGGCGCAAAGCAAGAATATTGAGTGGCGGAGGCTTTTGTTTTGCGTCAATTCCTTTAAAGGGTTCTTTAACGCCCAAACGGCCGCCTTTACAAACAGCGGAATGAAGAAAACAAGCGCGAACAAAAGCGCCAGCACAACGCGCTTTGAAAAAAGTCCGTTGTGGATAAAAAGAGTTCTAAAAATTCCGGCCGCCGCCGCCGCGCAAGCCAAAAGGTACAGCGCTAAAAGCGGACGCTTTATTTTGTAGAAAATATTTT
>JBGUQT010000026.1:0-5300 GCA_045131275.1 Treponema sp. | reverse complement strand
CCGTTAAAATTAACGGTTCCGCCGTTGCTTGCGTCGTTTATGAAAGCCGTTCCGTTTGTAATGCGGCCTGTGTTGGAGTAGAAAATCTTTCCCTTGTTGGTCAGCGTTCCGCTTACGGCCACTTTTCCTGTGGAAGAAAGCGTTAGGCTTGCTGTTGCGGCATTTATTGTCAGGTCGCTTACGGAATAATTTGTGGCGCCAGAAACATCGGGTTTGTTTGTCGTTGCGGGAATTGTTACCGGATAGCCTGTTGTGTCAACTTCGCCTGTAGCGCTTGCCAAGCCGGGAACCAAGATTAAATTCCAGTTTGTAGGATCGCTCCAAGCGGTGTCTGTGTTGCCGGTCCAAACAAATTTCATCGCGCTGTTCAGAATGATCCAATTCTCGAACATACCGTAATTGGGGTCTGAGGTTGCTTTAGAATTGTTTGCGATGTAGTAGCCTGTTCCGCCAATTGAAACATTGTCCCAGTCTACGCTTAGATACTTGCCCTTTTTGCTTTGGCTTTCGCTTATGTCAAGCCTTCCGTTTCCTGTAATGGCCAAAAGATTGGCGTCTGCTCCAGTTCCTGCCAGCGATAAGTCGCCGGTAATCGTTTGCGTACCGTTGACTGTCAGCTTTCCGCCGCCGCTTGTGACAGAAAGCGTTTCGATGGTGTTGGCGCCGTCTAAGGTTATTTTCGCAGCATCTGTTGTGCAGGTGAAATTTGAGAATGTGTTTACGCCTGAGACTGCAAGGCCGGTTCCGCTTGTCGCTTCCGGAGCGTATATAAAGTCCGAGATTGTAGAGGAACCGCTTCCGCCAAATGTCGCGGTGGTTCCTGTCATTTTGATTGTTCCAGTTGACGTCAAAGTTCCGTTGTTTGCAATCTTGCCACTCACGGTTATCGCGCCCGCGTTGCTTGTGGCGCCGCTTACCGTCAAGTCGCCAGTTACGTTCGCTTTTGACGAAGAGCCAAGGGTGAGAGAGGCGATTGACGCGCCGGCTTTCGCCGTGATTGTTCCGCTTGTGGCTGTTAGGGTTCCGCCTGTGACCGCGCCGTTAAAGGTGAGTGTTTTTTCCCCGGCGGAAATCGTTCCGCCGTTTGTCGTCGCGCCGGTTACGGAAATGTTCGCGGCCGCTGTAATCGTTCCGTCGTTTTGCAGCGTTCCGTTAATGGTAAGCGTTCCTGTTCCCGTGACTGTCGCTTCGGCGCTTGCGCCGCTTACTGTAAGCGCGGCGATGGTTCTAGTTCCCAAAGAAACGTTGTCCGTGGCGACTGTAACTGACGGAACGGCGCTTTCATCGTAGCCTGAGACAGTTATTGAGCCTGCGGAGGCGCTTAATGTTGCGGTTTTGTTTCCTGTCAGTTTTGTAACAGTGACGGAACCGGTTGACGAGTTTGTGACGCTTGTGTCGGCGCCCATCGAAAATTCTTTTACGGTTACCGCGCCGGATCCTGAGTTTTTCAAAACGCCGCTTGTGGAAACCGTTCCCAAAGCGCTTGCGTCCGTGGCGCTTGTTGTTATGTTTCCGCTTGTGGATGTGATTGTTCCGCTTGCGCCGTCGACTTTGGCGGAAAATGTTATCGCGCCGGCGTTTGTTTGCAGCGTTCCGCTGTTCGTGGTCTCGGCGGCAAAATCCATCGTTCCTCCGGTAGATTTTATAGTGCCGGAGTTTGTCAATTCGTTTTTGGACGAAATGTTTCCGCCTGCGGTTATTGTGCCTGTGTCTGCGTTTGTGACAGGGCCTTTTGCGGTTAAGGCGCCAGTAATGGTGATTGTTCCGGCGTTGTTAATGGCGTCGTATTCTGTGTTTGTGTAGTCGGTGTTGTTGCTCCAAGTAAGGCTTGTAGCGTCTACCGTTCCGCCAGCGTTGACTTTTAGCGCGTTGCAGCCGCCGCGATTGTCTTGCAAGTCAATAGCACCGGCTTCTAAGTTTCCATCTATTTCTATTAGGCTTTTTGGAATGGAGTTTGTCGCTTGATGAGACAATGTGCCCGTTTTGAGCGTTCTTCCATTGTCAATCAAAAGTTTTGTGCCTGAGTGAGTGATTATTTGACCTTCGCATTCTGCCGGGCAGTCAATCTCTAGCGTTCCTATTTTGTTATCTGTTCCAGACGCGCGGTTAAAGTCCATCGCGCCAAATGTGAGCTTTTTGCTTCCGGTAAGTTTTGTCGTCCAGTCAGTCCCGACATATTGCGCGGTGCCGGATTTTTTTATGTTCAAAGCGTCAACCATTATGTTTTGGTTAATCGTTACGATGTAGTCGCCCGCAATGAACGCTGTGTCGCCAGCTTTAGGGTAGTCTGTGGCTGCGGCTGCTGGGGGGGTTCCAGTGCCGATAGGGCCTTCGTTTCCTGTTTGCCAGTTTTCAATGGTTGTCCAATTGTTGTCCGTGCCGCCGCCAACCCAATAATACGTTACCCCAAACAGCGGCATTGCAAAAGAGAAGATTAGGAATGTCAGTAGGCCCAAAGACTTTTTCACTTTTTCATTATCGGCAATTAAAAAAAAGGAGTTTAGGGAATAATTATATAGTAGAATCTTGCGGAAACGTTCGGAATGGATTATTATGTAAGCATGCAAACGGCATTGAAAATCATTTCTGGCGACATCACTAAGTTTGACGGAGACGCGATTGTCAACGCGGCCAACCAAAGCCTTTTGGGAGGCGGAGGCGTTGACGGAGCGATTCACGCGGCGGCGGGAGCGGGCCTTTTAAAGGAATGCATGGCGCTTGGCGGCTGCGAGACCGGCCAGGCAAAAATCACGGGCGGCCACAATTTAAAGGCGCGCTTTGTGGTTCACACGGTGGGCCCTGTTTACTACGAACATTCGCCGCAAGAAGCCCGCGCGCTTTTGCAAAGCTGCTACAAAAACTCGATTGAGCTTGCCCGACAAAAGGGCTGCCAGTCGATGGCCTTTCCTTTGATAAGCGCGGGCGTTTACGGTTATCCCAAAGAGCAGGCGCTTGAGGTTGCCGTTCAGACTATAAAAGAATTTGGCGAGGGCCTTGACTGCTCGATCGTTTTGTTCGACCGCGAGGCTTGGGCTATCGCCAAGGAAAAATTTTCGGATTTGTCAAAAGAATGAACGCAAGCGAACTTCACCAATCGATAGTAGAAAATTCTCAATTGACTTTCGCCAGGAGCGGCGGAAAGGGCGGGCAAAATGTCAACAAGGTCAACACAAAAGTCCACTTGTCGCTGCCTGTTCCCAGCTTGAACGGAATCAGCGATGAGGAACGGATTCGCCTGCGCCAAAAACTGGCGGCAATCATAAACGGCCAAGACTGCATTTTCTTGGACGTTGACGACGAGCGCTACCAAGAGCTCAACCGAAAAATCGCGCTAAGCCGCGTTGAAAACCGCATCGTCACCGCCCTCAAAATCCCCAAAAAACGAAAGAAGACCAAGCCCACCCAAGCCAGCAAGGAACGCAAGCTAAAGCTAAAAAGGATCCGCTCCGAGCTAAAGCGCGCCCGCGCCAAGATTTGGCAGTAAGCGGGGAACTGTCGCAAGACCAAGAAGCGCCGCAAACTGGGATTGTTTGCAAGCCTAAGAAAGCCCCAGCCCCGCGTTATCCCAACCATTCCAAAATAATTTTCCATTCTGCAAGCAGGCGGTCAAAGGACCAGGCGGCGTTGGCCGGGCTGGGACTAGGAAGGCAAGCCGCGCTTTGTTGGCAGAGCGGCTCGTAAAGGGCGGAACAATATTTTTGCCACAATTTGAAGGCGGTTTGGCCCGCGCAAAAGACGCGGCGGATTTGGGCCTTTCTAAAAATCTCGGTAAAATCGTTGGGAACGGCGTTTTTAATAGAAGAATCCGCCGCGCCCTGTATGTCGCACGAGGCGAGAACGTCCCAAAGCGCGATTTTATGGTCCAGCAAAAATAGCCGCCGTTCGTTTTTGGCGGCTTCTGCGTCCGTCGCGTTGTTGGGATTGTTTGGCAGGCGCAGAGTTTCCCCAAAGACGGCGGGAAGGACGCGCCAAAAACGATTTTGCGGGTGCATGTAAAAGAATCCAGCGGCGCGGCTTTTTGGCGAGGGCATCGTTCCCAAAATCAAAACGCGGCTTTGCTCGTTCCACACCGGCGGGATTTGGTGGATAATTTTATTATTCGCGCTCGGCATCGTCGGCTCCCCATTCCTGCCGCAAGCGCTCGCTCATCGCGTCAAAGTCGTCTTGCCTTATCGCATGCCGTTCCATGTCAACATGACCTTTAACGAACGCCACGCCTTCCGCCTCCAACTTTTGCTGCTGGACTCCGCTTCCGCCAAAGGCAAAGCTGCCTGAGCAAAAGCCCTTTGCGTTTACCACGCGATGGCAGGGCGTGACGGAATTGCTGGGATTTTTGTGCAGCGCGTTCCCCACGTAACGGCGCAAATTGCAGTTTCCCACTAGCGCGGCCACCTGCGAATACGAGGCCACCTTTCCCTTGGGAATCAACCGCACCGCGGCGTATATTTTTTGCGCGAGGCTTTTGCTGGACATGGGGGAATTGTATTGCGGGGCGGAGAAAGTTTCAATTGCTTTTTAAGAAAAAATAGAATATAATATAAAAAAATATCTTGGCAAGGGGGTGCTATGACATATCATTTCATGACTCTAAATGACGGAACGGAAATCGTCCATTCAGAAATGCTGGACGGCGGCCGCGTTAAAGTTTCTATCGAAACCCCCGACGAAAAGCTTTGCTTTAAGCGCGCCGTTTGTTGGCTCCCCCAGCAAGAGTGGACTGACATTTACGGCTACACGGAAGAAGAATTGAATTACCTCAAAGAGTTGGTCGATTCCGAAAAACATTTGATTTTGGAATTTTCCCAAACGGGCGGGTTTGACAATGCCTCAGGTTTTTAAGATTGGTTCCTATTGGGTATACTTTTGGCTTGACGAAAGCGTTCCGCTAGAGCCGATTCATGTCCATGTTTCGGAAGGCAAGCCAGTTCCCAATGCTACAAAAATTTGGATAACAAAAAACGGCCGCTGTTCGCTTGCCAACAACAAGTCAAAAATCCCCGCGGCCACATTGAACAACATAATACGAATCATAGAAATGCGCATTCCAGAAATTGAAAAAAAGTGGTTGGATACATTTTCTAAGATTTCGTATTATTGCTGAGCGGTGGAACAATAATTTTGTTCTATCGTATAAAAGCTTCTTTTGGGAATACTTTATCAAAATCAGTTTCAATGTTTTGATTTGAATCGTTGTTTTTATTTGTATTCTTTATGCATAATCGTAATGCATTTGCCCACTCATAAATATGATTGAATTCTGTTTTCTTTGTATTGCATTTTTGAAATAGAGCCATAAATTC
>JBGUQT010000025.1:0-6340 GCA_045131275.1 Treponema sp. | reverse complement strand
CGGTTGTTTGTACTGTAGCTGAATGATTGACTAAAAATCGGCCGCTCTGTTGAGCGGCCTTGTTGTTTTAAAGCGGCGCCGTTTTGCGCCTCAATAAAAAAACCGCTCCTTTCGGGGCGGTTTTTGTTTTTACAGCCGCTTGCGGCTTAGAACTTTGCCTTTCTTAGGCGGACTCTTTCGATGTCTTCGCTAAAGAGCTCGCGCAAGTCGTTGAGGCCAAGGGCCATAAGCGCCATGCGGTCGATTCCGATTCCCCAAGCCAAAACGGGAACGTCGATTCCCATCGCTTTCGTTACCTCGGGGCGGAAAATGCCAGATCCGCCAAGCTCAAACCAGCCCAATTTGGGGTGCTTGATGTGCACTTCGATGCTGGGCTCCGTGAAGGGGAAGTAGCCGGGAACATACTTTACTTCTGTCGCTCCCGCGATTTCCTTGGCGAACATTTCCAAGAATCCCAAAAGGGTGCGAAGGTTTACGTCGTTTCCCAAAACGATTCCCTCGGTCTGGTAAAAGTCGCTAAGGTGGGTGGCGTCAACCTTGTCGTATCTAAAGCAGCGGGCGATTCCAAAGTATTTTCCGGGAATCTTGGCCTTGTGAAGCTGGTGGGCGCTAAGAACCGTTCCCTGGCTGCGCAAAATCAAGCGGCGGGTGAACTCGTTGTCAAACTGGTAGTTCCAGCCGCGGCTTCCGCTGTTTCCGCCGTTTTCGTGGACGGCCTTTACGTTGCTAAGATACGGCTCCTCGATCGCCTTTGCGTGCGTCGGGTTCTTGATGCGGTAAACATCGTGGATGTCGCGGGCGGCGTGGAACTGCGGCATAAAGAGCGCGTCGCCGTTCCAGAATTCCGTCTCTACAAGCGGGCCGTCAAATTCTTCAAAGCCAAGAGAGCAAAGCTTGTCCTTTACCGACTCCAAGAACTGTACATATGGGTTTGTGCGGCCAGGTATCATTCTAGCCGGCGGAACGCCGATGTTGTAGCCGCGGAAAGTTCCTTTTTTCCATTCGCCTGAGGCAAGCATGGCCGGAGTGATTTCTCCGATTTCGTTTCCCGTTATGCCGGCCTTTTTAAGGGCTTCGACAACCTTTTCAAAGGCGTCCTTAAGCTTGTACACGACGGTCTCGCGCTCGATTGTGCGGAAGGGAGTCTCAGACACGCCGCGCTTTTTGGTAAGGCCGGCCATTGTCTCGATTTCTTCCTTTGACAAGTCGGCCGCGTCAAGCGTTGAGTTTTCGGCGGCGGCCGCCTTTTGGATCAAGGCCTTTGCCACCGTGATTCTTTGCGGCAAGGGCTTTCCTGTCGCTTCGGCCAATTTTTCGGCGTTCATCGCAAGAACTCCGTCCTTGCTAAGGGAGCCGAAAGCGGAACCGACGTCTTTGTTTTCTATGTTCAAGGCCGCCGCGATTTGGGGCAGGGACTTGGCTCCCTCTTTTTGAAGGAGGCTGACGATTTTTTCTTCTACAAAGCCTTCAGCTTGAACCTTGCGGCCAAAGTCGGTCAATTCGTAATAAGTGTGGGGCGTTCTGGCGATTTCGGCCAAGAGCTCTTTTCCCATAAGCCAGCTAAAGGCTTGGTTTGCGTGGCCTTCCTTGTAGCCAAGCTCCGACTGAAGTTTTGCCGAGGTAAGCTCGTCCTTAAGGCCGTATCGGAGCAAAACTTTTGTTTCCAAAGGGTGAAGGTTTTTAATGACGCTTGAGATGTCCATTTTATTAAATAGTCCTTGTGAATTTAAAGAAACGCCAAGTCGCTTGGGACCCGGCGTTTCTTGTCAGTTTGTTTTTTAGCGCTGGAACTTGACTTGGCAAGCGTAAGTGGCTTGCTTGAGTCCGCGCGCGTTCTTTTTGTATGAAAGGCGGTCCTGCTTCATGTACTTGTAGCCGTAGTAGTTGTGCTCAAGCTGGAAGTCGTTGAGACAAGCGTGGATCGTTTCGCGGGCCTCTGATTCCTTGAAAGAAACCTCAAGGCATGAGTAGTAAATGCGAACTTCGTCCAAAGCCGCGATGTATTCGATGCGGACCTGGGCTGTCTTGTTTGTTGAGTGGATGTCTTCAGGAACGATTACCTGAACGCTTGTGTCCATTGACGCGCTTTCTTCGTCAACGTCGGCTGTTTTATCTTTTGCATAGACCATTGAAAGAGCCATCATAATAGCGATGATTCCAAGAAATTTTTTCATATTAGCCTCCTGTTAAGCTAAAAATTCTGGTACTCTTTTATTATACTAGTTTCCAGAAAAAAATCAAGTTGTAATTGATATTCTCCGGAATTTATTAAAATCGCTGGAATTTTGTTTATCAAGACCCTTCCGGTGATTTGCTTGGGCTTGTTTCTCAAGAGTTTTCTATAATAAGTACGGACCGCGTCTTTTAGGGCGTTTTGGGCCGCGTCTTGGATTCCGGCAAAGCCTTTTGAGATTTTTCCTCCGCCGATTCCCATAATCCTGGGGTTTTTAACGTCCGCCCATTGGTTGTAGCTTTGAATCATTCCCTCGTCTCGCTCAAAGTTGGCCCAGCAATGCACCTTGCTTTGGTCAAACCAAGGCTGTTCGTAGTAAATTTTCTTGCTTTCGTCCTCAAAGGAACGGATTTCCTTGACCTCAAAGTATTCGGCGACGCCCCGTAATTTGTCGCTTGGCGTGTAGTCAAATTCCCAGCCGTAGACCATTCCGTTCAGCAAGTAAGGAGTCAGCTTTTTCATTTGGCGGATGGCGTGGTCAAAGACTCCGGCGTCGTAGTCGGGCTTTTCAAGGCCGGGGTAGGCGTCCAGCTGCGCCCATAGCGGCAGGCGGATTTTTCGCTGGAACGAAAGTTCTTGGGGATGCATTCTCCCAATTGCGACAAAAAGCAAGGCCGCGACTGCCGCGCCGCGCGCCAAGGCGAGAATTGCTTTTTTTAACGAAACGCGTCTTTCCATACTTTTATCGGGTTGACCCCGTACCTGACCAAGCAATAAATCCAAGCCGCCGCAAAGCCGCTCAAGTGAGTCATGTGCGCCACGCCTTGGTTCATTCCAAAAACTTGCTCAAAAACCGCTATTCCCGCGTAGATGGCCACCAAAAGCGGCGCCGGCACGGGAACCATTCCCATTATAAACACTGTCGAACGGGGAAAGATTACAGCGAAAAGAAGCAAAACCGCGTAAACCGCTCCGCTGGCTCCGACCAAAAGGACGCCGTAATAGCCGGCGGCGAGGTAAATGGCAAGGCTGGCCGCTCCGCAAAGAATTCCGCACAAAAGGTAGAACAAAAGGAATTCCTTGCTGCCGACTTGCTTTTCTATGTACAAGCCAAAGAACAAAAGGCCTATCATGTTTCCAAGCAAGTGCGACCAAGAGCCGTGCATGAACATGTAGGTGAAAAGCTGCCAGTAATAATGGGCCTTTAGGAACAAAACCGGCTGCAGGCCAAAAAGGTATTGGAAATTGGCGTTGCGGCCCGCTCCGGTAAGGATAAAGGCGGCCGCGTTTACGGCGACGATTATTAAAGTCGCGTAATTGAACGAATATGAGAATCTTTTATGGAGAATGTTTTGCATGCTTAGTTTTCTGTCTTTACGCCGGACTTGATGATTTCTTTGCTGGCGAAAGTTATTCGGTTGCGGCCCGCCGTCTTTGAAACGTAAAGGGCCTTGTCGGCTTGCTCAACGAATTCCTTGGCGTTAGTGACGCGGTTTTCAAGCGGGTCAAAAACGCTGACGCCGCCCGAAATCGTCACGTGAACTTTCGTTCCTTCGTACTCAAAGTTCGTGCCTTCGATGTTGGTTCTTATGCGCTCGGCCACTTGCAAGGCGTCTTCCTTTAGAGTGTTGGGAAGCATCACGGTAAATTCCTCTCCGCCGTAACGGCTGGCCATGTCTTGCGCGCGGATGGAGCTCTTTATGATTTTGGCCACCGTGGTAAGGACGTAGTCTCCGCAAGCGTGGCCGTAGGTGTCGTTGAACGACTTAAAGTGGTCGATGTCGAACATTATGACGCTCATCGGAAGGCCTTGCGCGTTGGCCAAGTCCAGCCTGTCCGTCAACTGGTTGAAGAAGTAGTACTTTAGCTTTAGGCGGGTCATCATGTCGGTTGACGAGCGCTCCAAAAGCGCGGCGTTGTTGATGGCCATGCTGGCCAATGAGGCGATGTTGAGTATTTGCTTTATGTCGTAGTCGTTAAAGGCGGTTCCGTCGCCCAAGTCCATTCGCTCGCCAAGGAGCAGGATTCCGTTCATGCGGTTCTTTTGGAAAAGGGGAACGATCAGCGACGGCTTTAGCGAGTAGATTTGGTCAAGATTGTTGTTAGGGAGGGCGCTCTGAATGTCGCGGACAAAGAAAACCCTTTCCTTTTCGTTAAGCACGTCCACAACCGGATCGTTCATCGGAATCGTGTAGTTGATTTGGCTGTCCAAGTCCATTCCGGTGTAGTTGTTGTTAAGGCTGTAGGCTTCGGTTTCAAAATCGTCAAGCACAAAAATGCCCGCGCCCAAAACGCGCATTTGGCACATGCAAGTGTAAAGAATCGATTCGATTAGCGTGGAGTAGTCCAAAGTGGAGCACAAAGAACGGGCGATCTCCAACAATTGCTGGACGTCGTAAAGGCGCTTTTCGTAGCGCTCTGTGAGTTGATCAACTGTCTCGTTCTTGCCGGCTTCCAATTCAAAGCCGCGTTCGTTGCCTTTCATCCGCTATAGCTCTTTGGCCTTCTTTATTATAACATAATTTCTTATAATATCAAAGAAATTTTTCCATAAAGGATACTGCAGTTCCAAAAGGGACGTGCTTTCCCTGTTCCTTGAAGAAAACATAATTCCCTTTAAATTGGATACAAGCTCGCTCTTTGAGCGCTTTGTGTCCGTGATGCAATCGCCTAAGTTGTCGTGCAGCAAAAGAAGCAAAGACGACACTTTTTGAATTATGTCCTTTGCCTCGTTATTTATAGTATCGACCAAATTCGTTAGTTTTTTAGAAAAATCGGCGTTTTTGTGGCTGTCGGCGATCAAGTTGTTTATTGAGCTTAGGCTGTATTTTTGGCCGGAACCAAAGGCGTTCTCAAATTGCGCGATCAAATTCATGCTGTCGTTTACGGCGAAAACCGTCTGCGAAAACGACGTCTTTACCGCGGGATTTGAGAACAAGCCTTCAACCACAATGTCGTTGACAATGTTGCGGATCGGCTCGGAATAATACCTTTTTAGGAAGGTTTTCAGCACCCTTAGCGGCATTACCCACATAAAGTTGGCGGCGGCGTTCTTTCCGATGATGTCCATCGTGTCGCTGTTGTAGCCGGCCAAAGTCTCTATCTTTGAGTCGGGGAACAAAACGTCAAGCTCCTGCTTTATGTAGTTGTCCTTCATTTCGTTCAGGATTCTCTGCTCGTCGGCCGCGAACTGCTTTTGGATTTCTTCCGCGAAGTTTTTGCGGACGTTTTCCTTGTAGCTGGCCTTTTGCGGCGAAAAGTTGGGGTCGCCCTTGGCAAGGCAGATAAGGCCCTTTAAGGTGGCCGCGTTGAGCGTTCTGGTTATAATCGCGTGAATCCTGCGAAGGTTTTGCAAGAGCTCCTTTTTTGTCCTTGTTTCGTTGGGCTGGCCCATCCACAGCTCGTTTAGGGCCAAGATCGCGTTTCCCACGGCCATCGTTATCGTGTAGTCCGCCGTCAAATAGTAAAGGTCAAGGAAAGTGTTTTCCAAGGCGACCGGCGGAATCGGCTGGTAGTCCGGAACGTAGTCCGCTTCGCCGTGCTTTGTGGTGAACTCGTCGTCAAAAAGCTGGAGGGGAGTGACAAAATTAAAGTGGCACAAGTCGGCCAATTGGTGCAATGAGGTTATGACCTCGTCCATTTTGGAGAACTGCGGCCCGTTTAGGTCGGTGATGATTTTTTCCAGGCTTTTCTTTTGCTCGTCAAAAGTGCTGCGCTGGCCGTTGCCGCCCGTCTTCAAGGCCTGTTTTTTTAATTCCTCGTAGGAAAGGGAGTCCAAGATGCGCTTGTCTTCTTCGGTGTAGCCGGTGACTATGAGCTCTTCCTCAAAGCGGTGGTTGCGCTTGATGTCGGGGCTTGCGATTGTGTTGTCCAAAATATTCGCTATCGGCTGGATGTTTTCGTAAAGGATTCTCAGGGCTTCCGCAAAGTTGGGCTGAACCAAGTCGTTTTTAAACAAACCGGCTGGGTGAAGGCGAAGCTCGCTTTCTATTTTGTGGAGTTTTATCTTTTTTTGCACTTCGGGCGTGTTTGAACGGAACAATATGTCAAAAAAGTCCGTCAACGCCTGCATAAACGACATATCCTTACTATTGTAGCACGAGTTGTTGGAATATGCAAGAATTATCGCGCCAAAACTTGCTCAAAGAGCGCGCGGTAGTCGGCTTT
>JBGUQT010000024.1:0-4018 GCA_045131275.1 Treponema sp. | reverse complement strand
CAAATCCTGCGGCGTGTTTATGACCGCGTTAAGGTGCGAGGCCTTTCTGCGCCCCAATTCCATGGCCGCCGCCACAGCCAGCGCCTTTCCCATTCCAACGCCAGGAATCTTAAGAAAGTTGTCCACAAGATTTTCGCCGCGGCTTATGTCAACCGCGTCAAGCATTCGATAAGCGATTTCCTCGACCGGCAGAGCTTTGGTTCCGCTTCCAAGAATAAGCATAAGAAGCTCGGCGTCGCTGGGGTAATTCATTCCCCGCGCGAACACCCGCTCCCTCAAATCTAATTTTTGTTTTCCCATGCCTATAAGATAGACATTTTTTTAGAAAATTTTGCGCAAATTTTGAAAAAAATTACATTTTTTATGCGAGCGGGCAATCAAAGCGCGCTGCGCTCAGGGCCTTGACTCGGCAGTTTTTCGGACTGACATACAATTATCAGCCCGAAATTGTCGTGCCGACGTAGGGGGCGCCGTCCAAAATGTTCTTTGTGTTGGCGATGTTCTTTCCGGCGGAACAAATCACGACAAGGCCAAGCTCGGCGGCCTTTTTGCTGGCAACGGGGTCAAAGGGAACGTTCTTTCCGGGAACCCATTCGTCGCCGACCATCTTTCTAAAGTCCGCCCAAGAAATGTTGTCCAAGGGCTTTGCGTCGGGATTTTTGCGCGGGTCGTCGGTGTAGACTTTTTCGATGTTGCTAAGGTTTACCACAGTGTCGGCGCCAAATTTTTCGGCAAGCAAAACCGCGTCGTTGTCGCTTGAAAAGCCGGGCTTCCAGCCGCTGGCCACAAGGACTTGTCCCTTAAAGTCGATGTCGGCGGTGGGATTTGTGACAACGTCGTTTTGGCAGAGGGAGCCAAAAGAAGCCTTTAAAAGCTGGGCGTTGATGCGGGTGGCCATAACTCCAATCCAGTCGGCGGCTTCGTTTTGCGCGTCCTGCCCGATCGCCGAGCAAACATCTTTATAGGCGTTCTGATAAACGCGGGCGGGAGCGCCGCCTCCGGCAACCAAAATCAAGCGGCGGCTGGAATCTTGGGCCAGCCAATCCGAGGCCATCTTTACAAAGGCAGCCAAAAAATCCACGTCGGGCTTGTCGGGCGCGATCATCGATCCGCCGACAGATAAAATTTTCGTTGTCATATTTTCCTCCATAATTATCGCGCAGCTAGTATATTCCCAAAACCGCCGGAACTATCCAATACGAACTGTAGCTTTCAACGTCGGCGCTGGACTCTTCCCAAATAGACTGCAAGGCAAAGGAGCGGGGAATGTTCACTGTCTTGTTGCTAAGCAAAGACTGCTTTAGCGCCTTGTAGTTCAAAGAAAAGGCGACGCGCTGGGCGTCAATGTTCCCAAAATACGGCTTCCTGTAAGTTGACTCGCCTTGGAAAGGCTTAAAGTCCATTCCCGCTCCAAGAGCCGCGTCAACCGGAACCCAGCCGAAATCTTCAAGATAGAATTCGTTCCACCAATGG
Organism: Treponema sp.; assembly: GCA_045131275.1. Taxonomy (GTDB): domain Bacteria; phylum Spirochaetota; class Spirochaetia; order Treponematales; family Treponemataceae; genus Treponema_D. Next base: position 2,545 of record JBGUQT010000024.1, on the reverse strand, counting down.
TTCCTTGAATGTTTGTCCGCGTCAATCAAAACACCGCTCAACATTCTGCAAGGAACGCCTGCCGCGCGCAACAGGGCCGCGTACAAAACGGCAAAGTCGTAGGCGTCGCCCTTCTTTCTTTTTATCAAGTCAAGAGGATCGGAGTCGCCGTTGCGCGCTTTTGGCAAAACGCTGTAATTGGCCACAAAGTAGTCAAAGACCAACTCCGCTTGGCGGTAAGGATTCTTGACCTGGAAAATGATTTGAGGCAGCAAGTCCAAAACCTCTTTTTTGTTTGCGGGAACGATTTCGTCCGCGCGAGTGTAAGTTTTGTAAAGCATCCTGTCTTTTTCTCTATAGGACGACACGTAATCCTTCCAAATCTCGCATTCGATTCCGCAAGAAGTGACGACAAAATTTTGCCTTGCGCCCGCGGAATTTTTGGCCGAAGTTTTGTCGGCGGCCGCGACCTGGAAAATCGAAGTTCCCCGGTATTCCAAAAGAGCGGGAGCGGGATCGCTTTCTGTCAAAACGGCTTGGGGCTGCCAAGCGTAAGTGACGGGCCTGGGCAAGTGAATAGTCACGGCAGCGTCGTTCGTTCCTTTTATGTTGTAAAAATCCGCTCCCACTTGAATCAAGTAAGTGTGCTGGCTTGCCAAATGCTTTTGGCCCGAGCGGCTTCTAACGGCAAAGGGCTGCAAGGTGGAGCGGCCTTCGCTTGTGGCCACAAAGACGGAGCCGGTTACGGCGCCTTCCGGCACGCGTACGCGGATTTCGTTTTCGCTCCAATACTCAAAGTCAAAGTCCGCCTCGCTGGGAGTCACAAAGCCCGCGTAAGACTTGCGCTCGGCTTCGACACCCGTTCCAGCCAAATCTGGAATGTTTTCTTCCCGCTCGCTCGCGCGATAGGTCGTAAAGTAAACGTTGGAGTCTCCCCGGCTTGAGCCGAAATTTCTTCCGGTGATCGCAAGAACTTGTCCCGGCGCCGCCTCTTGAACAGAAAGCTCGCTTATGATCGGAACGCTGAACATCGGATTTTCTGGCATCTCGACTGGAATCGCCAATTCGTTGGCGAAAAATTCCGGATTGGATTTTCCCGCGCGGGTGACAACGTAAACCAAGCCGTCTTCGGTGTTGCCGGGAACTATGACCTTGATCAAGTCGTCGTCCCAAGAAACGTAGCCGCTTTCGGTCAAGCGGTTTCCGCACAGCTCAACGTAGCTAAAGCCGCGCGACTGGCCAAAGTTCTGGCCCCGCAAAATCAAGACGTCGCCCGGAGCGCCGACGCTGGGAGCGATTTCGCTCAACACAGGCTTTCTAAGAATTGAGCGTGTGAAGAACAAAAGCAAGGACACCGCGGCGGCCACAGCCAAAACAAAGGCCAGCAAGCGCGCGGCGGGAGACTTTCGCAACGTGTAAGAAAAGAGGTTCACTTTAAGAAGTCCAGCGTGTCAAGGCGGGCGTTGGAAACGTTTGACGCCGAGATTGAATTTAAGCTTGTAAGTTTTGTAACGCTGATTGTCAAACCGTCGTCTTGTTCGGGATTGTCGCTCTTAAGGCTTTCAAAATCGCTGGCCTTTATGGAAAGAGGCGCCTCGGCGTTCTTGTTGAACGAAACGGTTTGGATTCCGCCGTCAACGATTATGCCGCTGTCCGCGATCGGCTTTTGCGCCTTTACGCTGGACACGGCCAAAACGCTTTCGTCAACGCCGGACTTTTGCGCCGCCTTCATCTTGACCGGAAGCATAAGGGCAAAGACCGCGGCGGCCGCTGCCGCAAGGGGAACAAAGTTTGTGACGCGAACGATGTTCTTGTTGGGCTGGGAAGCGCTGACAACTTTAGAAAAGCGCATGCGGCTTTGCAAGCGCTCAAAGCTGGCGGCCTTGAACTCATCCGAAACTTCAATCGAACGGGCGTCCGCCGCGAAAGCCGCGCGAACGGCCTTTAGCTTTGCGAGCTTGGCGCGGCACTTGTCGCAAGAGGCCAAATGAGCCTCATAGTCCTTCGCAAAGTTTTGGGGCAGCTCCCCGTCGAGATAAATTGAATGAATGTCGTTCTCAGGACAATGAAACATCTTCTTCTCCTATAAGCTTTGAAAGCGCCTCTCGCGCCCTAAACACTCGCACTTTTACGTTGCCTTCGGTTATGCCCAAGGCCTTGCCGATTTCCTTATAATTCATGTCGGCGTATTCGCGCAAAACCAAAACTTCTCGAAGGTTTTCGGGCAATTGATTCAAAGCCTCTTTAGCCTTCTCAATAGTTTCCGCGCGCAAAGCGTCCGTCTCGCCGCTGGTGACTTGCCTGCGGTCTTCGTAGAATTCCCGCTGCAAGGCTTTCTTTTCGCGGCCCTTGCGCTTTACGTAGTTTAGCGACGCGTTTTTCACGACCCTGATAAGCCAGAAAGTCGCGTCGTTTATCGTCGGAAACTGCATCGCCTTTTCGTTTGCCTTTATGTAGGAATCGTGGACCAAATCTTCCGCGGCTTCTTCCTCGTTCACGATTCTGTATGAAACCTTGAACAGCAAGTTAAAAGTCGCGTCGTAGATTTTTTTGAAGTCCCCTTCAT
>JBGUQT010000023.1:0-40977 GCA_045131275.1 Treponema sp. | reverse complement strand
TTCCGGCGCGAGCCGTTTGGACTAGCCGAAAAAAAAAACCGACCCAAACGGGTCGGTTTTTTAGTTAGCAACAACCGTGTCTTACTTTGCGCCAAAAGGCTCGTAGTCCTTGTTGGGATTGTAAGTGCCTTCGCGCAACTCGCCTGAGATGCTGGGAATTTCCATTTTCATTCCGGGAAGAATCAAGTTGGGATCGTTGGGACGCGGCATCTTGCTCTTGTTGGCGTGATAAAGGTTTTCCCACAAAAGCGGATTGTTGTAAACATACTTGCGGCCGCTGATGTTCCAATAGCAGTCTTTTGTCTCGGCCCAAGGGCGGACGACATAGAACTGCGGAAGCGGAGTCACTTCGCGCACTCCGGCAAGCGCGTCGTTAACGGCTTGCGCGTACTGCAAGGCGCTTATGTAGTCTTCCTTGTCATAGGCGGAATTGGCGTTTGCCAAAGACTCTTCGGCGGCAGAATAAGCCGTGGGGAACGTCTTGTCGGCGCCAACGCTCTTGGCCCAGTCCAACTTTTTCTTGGCTTCGGCAATGGCTTTTTCGGCGTTGCTCTGGGCCAACATTTTGTCGATGTAAGCCTTAGAAAGCTCGGCGTTCTCGGCGGCCTTGGCGGCGTACTCTTCGCTCAAAGCGTATTCGCCGGCGTCAAGGGCGGCCTCGGCCTTCTTTGTGTATTCATTGGCAAGCTTTTGGTAAGTGTTGTTCTTGTAACTGGCGGCAAAGGCGCTGGCGGCCGCCGCTAAGGCAATAATAAACGCAAACTTTTTCATTAGTTGGCCCCCTGAACTTTTTCGTCAATTTTGATAATCTTTTCGTCGGGATTTTCAAACTCGTCTTTTTCCAAGAGAACGGTGTCCTCCGCTTCGATTCCGGCAACAGGCTCGTCGCCAAGCGGTTTTTCAACATCGGCCTTGGCCGCGTATTCATTAGAGGCCGCGACCTTTGCCTTGGCTTCTTCAAGAGCCTTTTGGGCTTCGGCGCGCTTTGCGGCAACGTCCTTGGCCAACGCGTCAAATTTAGCGGCGGCGTCCTTGTAGCAGTTGTAGGCGCCTTCGGGATTTGAAGTGGCGTACTGCTGGTCGCCCTTGATGATCATGTTGGCGTAGTCTTTGTATTCGTCCTTGCGGGCAATCTGCGCCTTTACTGCGTCGGCGTCCTTCTTTTTGGCAAGGGCGTTTTTGCGCTCTTCATTGGCGAATTTTTTGTATGACTTAAAGTAAACTGCGTAGTATGAGTTGTAGGCGTCAGTCGCCTTTTTGTTGAGCGTCTGTCCCGGAGTGAGGGGGTTGGCCACAAGCTCGTCAAATTCGGCGATGGCCTTTTCGCCCGCGTCGTAGTCGGCCTGGGCGTATTGGGCCAAGCCTTCGTTGTCGATTCGCTCCTTGAGCTTTTTGGCTTTAGCGGCGGAGGCCAAGGCGTCATAGCGGGCCTTTAGCTCGTTGTATTCCTTGCTGTGGTCTTTTCCGTCGTTAAGGGCCTTTAGGGCTTCCAAAGCGGCGTCGTTGGCGGAAAAGGCCGCTCCGTACATATCTTTGGCGCCCGCGTCAATTGCGGCTTGGCGCGAAGACTCAACGGCGGCCAATGAATCCTGGCTTTTGTCTTCGCCCTGGCTCTCCACTTGGCCGGAAGCGCTATCGTCTTCCTGTACTTCATTCGTTCCGTCAACAAGGCTGGCGGCGCCGTTATCAGTTTCCTGCGTGGTTGATTTGCACGAAGCAAACGCAAACGCAAAAGCGACGCAGAAAAGCAAAACAATTTTCTTCATCAACTTTCCTCCAAAAGTGCGAGTCTTTTAAATATTATAGAACATTTTACCATAATTTCCAATTAAAAGCAACTTTTTTTTAGAAAAGCGCCAAAAAAAGATGAAAAAAAGCAAAAAAAAGTGTATCCTATATGCAAGGAGAAAAACTATGGATGAGTTTTCTTTTAAGATCGAAGAAGAGATTGCCGTGATTTCCAGCGGCAAAGGCGGCTGGAACCTTGAGTTGAACAAAGTCTCTTGGGGAGACCGCCCCGCAAAATACGACTTGCGCTCTTGGTCGCCCGACCATCAAAAGATGGGCAAGGGCCTTACCTTCACCGACGAAGAGCTCAAGTCGCTAAAGGAAAAGCTGAACGCGCTTCCGCTATAATACGTCTGGTCAAGGCGCGCTTCGCTAAAAGCCTTGACTCAGCCGTTTTGAGGCGCGAATAAAATTATCGCGCCTCAATAAACGGGCCAGCCGTCTTCCCAAACGGCAAGGGAGGCGCCTTTTTTTGCGACCATCGAATAGATTAACGTTTGCAAAAGCGTGTCTTCCATTCCAGTTCCGCTGGAACGGATTTGCATGTCCACGCGCGCGATCAGCGCCTTTATGGCAACCGTCTGCCCCAAAGTCCAAACCTTCGCGGCCATGGAAAATTGCGCGCGGCTCTTTTTGCTTGAAAAGCCGTTTGTCTTTAAAGTAAATTCATCGTTTTTGCCGGCGCGCTCCAAATTGTGCCAAGCCTCCAAGCGCCTAAAGCAATAGGCCAAGCCGGCCAAAAGCGCCACGCTGGACGAATCTTTTGTAAGCCTGATTTTTTGCAAAATGCCCAAGGCGGCTTCCAAACGCTCTTGGACAGGCTTGGACTTTTGCGCCATCGCGTCAAAAAGAGTGAAGGCGCTTTCCTCGCGGTTGTGCTCTATCAGCTGGTCAACGTTTTGAACGGTGATTCTGGCGCCAGGCTCAAAACAAACAAAAAAGCGCGAGCATTCGCTTTTGAGCGCCTGCGTGTTGTTTTCGACCAAGTCCAAAATTTCTTCGCAAGCGTCGTCGTCAATCGAAAAGCCGTTTTTGGAAAAATAATTTTTTAGCCAAGGAATCTTTCGGTCCTCGAACATTTCCCAAAATTGCTTGCGGTTTTCTTTTGGAATTATTTTTTCAAGCTTTGAGTCGCATGAAATTTCGTCCGCGACCAAAATCAGGACGCTCGCCTCTCCGGCTCCGTTGGCCCAAGAGGCGATTTTGTCAATGTCTTCCTTTTTTTTGATCGTCTCGGCGCCGTTGTAAACCACGCAAGTGGCCGCGCTAAAAAGAGATTCTGAATACAGCTGGACAAGAGCGCTTTGCGGATCCGTCTCCACCGAATAATAGGTGTAGGACTCCAAGCTTCCGAACTTTTTTTTGAGGGAGTCTTTGACTGCGGCCACGGCTTCGCTTCGTTCGCCGATTTCCGGGCCGCTAAAGAGATAGATTGGCGCGCTCATTTTTAGGACACGGCCCTTAGTAAGTGCGAACTAGGTTTGCAAGCGTTCCGACAATGCGGACGTCAGTGCAGTAAATCGGATTAAAGGCAGGATTTTCGGGCTGCAAGCGGATTCTGTTCTGCTCTTTAAAGTAGCGCTTTAAGGTGATCGCGTCGTCAAGGACGGCCACAACGATTTGTCCGTCAACAACGTCGCTGCGCTGCTCGACAATCGCCAAGTCGCCTTCCAAAATTCCGGCGTTGATCATGCTCTGGCCGCGAACGCGCAAGGCAAAGTAGCTTTTTCCCGGGCGGATGAAGGGCTCGGTCAAAGTCACGTAGCCGTCAAGGTTCTCTTCAGAAAGGAGCGGCTTTCCGGCGGCAATCGTTCCCAAAAGCGGAACCTTGTCCACAAAAAGCTTTGGATCCTTTTGGCGCTCGTCAACCAAAACGCGGATTGAGCGCGACTTCTTTTGAACGAGAGAAATAAAGCCCTTCTTTTGCAAGGCCACCAAATTGTCCTGAACGGCGCGGATTGACTTTTCAAAATGCTCGCTTATTTCGCGAACTGTGGGAGGATACGCGTTTTCGTCAATAAAGTCCGATATATAATTAAGAACGTTCTTTTGAACTTGTGTTATCTGTTTCATACTGGCCTCCTTTTTTTACTCTTCTTCGAATTTGCCTTCGAACAATTTTTCGATGGCGTTGGCCGCGTCCTGCTCGTCGCCGCCGTCAACTTTAAGGGTGATCGTTGTGTTGTAGCCGGCGGCCATCGTAATTACGCCCATGATCGACTTGGCGTTGACGACAATCGAATCTTTTTCAAGCGTAATTTCGCTTTGAAATTTGTTCGCCAACTGGGCTATAAGCGAAGCCGGGCGCGCGTGAATTCCGGCGCGGTTTTTTACAGTCAAAATTTTTTCAATCACAATGTCCTCCAAGGGCTATATATTTTTTTAATACGAATCTTCAGTTCCGTAATAGGCGGCTTGGGCGTCGCCAGTCTCGATCCATTTAAGGATGTTCTGGTTAAAGTCGCGCGCGCTGTTGTATCCCATCTTCTTAAGGCGCTCGTTCATCGCGGCCGCCTCAATGATAATGGGCAAGTTGCGTCCTGGCTTTACCGGAATTTCTATCGAAGGAATCTTTACGCCAAGCATGTCGATTTCGCGCGCGGCGGTTCCCAAACGGTCGTAAACCTTGTTGGGGTCCCATTCCTCCAACTCAACTACAAGCTGAATTTCTTTTTGTTCGCGGATGGCTCCGATTCCGTAAAGCTGCGAAATGTTGATGATTCCCAAGCCGCGGATTTCCATATGGTGGCTGATAAGCGCGTTGGCGCCGCGGCCAAGAATCGTGTTTCCGTTTACGCAGCGAATCTCGACGATGTCGTCGGCGACAAGGCGGTGGCCGCGCTCGATAAGCTCAAGCGCCGTTTCGCTTTTTCCTACGCCGGAATGTCCGCCAAGCATAATTCCTACGCCGTAAACTTCCACCAAAACGCCGTGCAGGGTTTTGTGCGGCGCGAAAATGTTTGAAAAAACGCGGGTAAGGCGCGCCATGAATTCCGAAGACTCCAGGTCAGTCTTTAAAACGGCGCAACAAGCCTCCTCGGCAATCTCGATGAATTCCGGAGTGGGCTCGCGGTTTGAGGAAAAAATGCAGCAAGGAATTTGGTAAGAAAAGAGCTGGCGGATTGTGTCCGTTCGGCCCTCTTGCGAAAGCTTGTTAAGATAAGCGACTTCGCCGCGGCCAAAAAGCTGGACGCGATTGTAGGCAAAGGCCTCAAAAAAACCCGAAAGGCCCAAGCCCGGCCTGTTGATTTCCGGGACAGTCAACTCTCTTGAAAGGCCCCTTCGTCCGGCAACGCAAGTCAAGTTGATCGCGTCGTGTCCCGACAAGTCAAGGTTCAAGAGGTCTAGAACTGTCCACGTTTTTTCGGCCATATTGTATACTATACACAATTAGCGGCGGCCTGTCAACCGCCGCTCGTGCTTTTGCTTGCAAAACCTTAACAATTTGTTCGAGCGGTTTTGCCGCGACCTACGGTCGCTGCCTTATGGCTCCATAGCCGCTATTACTTTCCCTGGATTTTGTCTTTTTCTTTCTTGATCTTGTTGTCCAAGACGTCCATAACTTTGTTCAAGGCGGCCGCAAAGTCAAAGTCTTCGGCGGCTACGTGGGCTTGCGCGCCCCAGCGGAAATTGGTCGTGATGTCAAAGGCGTACTGCTTGTCATGCTTTACTTGCGCGATCAAGTCAATAATCAAGTCGTCGGCGTAGTCAACGCGCTTCAACTTCTTTTCTATCATGTCCGACTGTTTTTGTTCCAATTCAAATCCCACGGCTTTTACTGTCTTTGTCATATTATGCTCCTTGCAAAAGAAAATTTCGCGCCGATTTACGCGATATTCATATTATATCACGGGTAGGAAAATAAAGCAAATTTTTTTAAATCAAACAAGCCGCGCTTGCGCAAAGCGGCGGACTTAGCGCGAATACGAGGATTCTATGTTCATTTGGGAGCGGTATTTGGCCACGGTGCGGCGGGCGATTTTGATTCCTCGCTCGGCAAGGGCGTCGGCCAGTTTTTGGTCGCTCAAATTCTTTTTGCCGCTTTGGGCGATGATTTTTTGGATTTCGTTCATAACGCTCTCTTTGGAAGAGTCCGCTATCGCCGAAGCGAAAAAATACTTGACCGGAAAAATTCCCCACTGGCATTGCAGATATTTTGAAGAAGCCATGCGCGAAACAGTGCTTTCGTGAACGCCTATCAAGGCGGCAATGTCCTGCTGCCTTAGGGGCGCCAAATTCCCCGGGCCTTTTTTAAAGAATTCGATTTGCTTTTGGACAATCGCGCAAGCGGCCTTTGCCACTGTGTTTTCGCGGAACTCCAGGCTTTCCAAAAAGAATTTGGCCTGTCCTATCGCCGCCTTGGCAAAAGCGGAATCCTTTTTTGCCTCGCCAAAATCATTGGCTATTCGAATTTGCGGAAGCAATTTATCGGAGACCTTTATCTTAAACGCCTGCCCTTCGCCAAAGCAAACGACGCGGCTTGAATAATCAACCTCTTCCTTTGGCTCAAGCTTTTGGTCCTCGACTTTTTCTACGTAAATGTCCGGAAAAACATATTGGGTTTGGCTTTGCGAAAAATTTCTTGCGGGAAAAGGATCCAAGCCGCGCACAAAGGCCAAGGCTTGGTCAACGTCCGCCTCCGTTATCTTTTCCAAAAACGAAAAGTCTTCCGAGCCAAAAGAAAGCTTTTTTTGCTTCTTTAGAAAATCTTGGACGCGCTCCAAAATTTTTTGGCTTTGCGGCGGGTTCAAAAAATCAAAGTGGCCGTCAAGCAAAAAAAGCGCCAAGCGCGGCGCCCCGCCTTTTAGCTTGGCTTGCAGCAAAAGGCTTTTTTCAACGTTCTCCACGCAGATTCCCGGCGGGTCAAGGCTTTGGACGATTTTTACGCATTCATCCAAAAGCTTTAGGCTTTCTCCGGCCTTTTGGTCCAAAAGCGACTGGGGGGCCAAAATGTAAAAGCCGCGCGAATCCAAGTTGCCGACGATTTTTTTGCAAAGCGCCCTTTTGCTTTCGTCAATCTTTAGCAGATTTACTTGTTCCGTCAAATAAGAAAAAAGGCTTTGCCTCTCGTCAGGCCGGCTTTCCAAAATTTCCTGAAAGGCGTCGGACTTTCGCTCGCCCGCACTGGAAGAGCTTCCGACGCGCAAATTTCCGTCGGGAGAATTTTTGTAGCGGGCGCTTTTTAAGCCGTTTTCAAAGTCGTCCTTGACGATTTCTAGCGCGGGATTTTTTTCCACTTGCAAAAGAATTTCTTGGCGCAAGTCCGCCGCGTTCATCGAAAGCAAATTCAAGGATTGTATTTGCTTTTGGCTCATTCGCTGCGTCTGTATTTGAGCGGTTCTTTGCTGTTGAGAAAATCCTAACGCCATAAAAACATACTATCATATTTTTCATAAATGCGCTACAATTTGCCGCATGGCAAACTTTGAAAAATACGGACTTAGCGTCCCGGAAATTCTTTTTCCAAAAAATATTGACGTACAGACTTGGAGCGTTGTCGCCTGCGACCAATACACGCAGGACAGGGAATATTGGGCAAAAGCCGCCAAAATCGCGGGAACAAATCCTTCGACCTTAAACTTGATTTTTCCCGAAGTTTACTTGAACGACGAGGGCAAGGCGGAACGAATTCAAAAGATAAAGAAAGCGATGGCCTCCTACATAAACGGCGGAATTTTTGACCAGCCCAAAAAGGCCTTTGTTTACGTTGAGCGGACAACCGCTTACGGCCGCACAAGAAAAGGCTTGGTCGCCGCGCTGGACCTGGACACCTACGAATGGAAGCCCTTTAGCGACGCGCTTACCCGCGCGACCGAAGCCACCATTTTGGAGCGCATTCCGCCCAGAATGGAAATCAGGCGCGGCGCTCCGCTTGAGCTTCCGCACATAATGCTTTTGGCCAACGACCCCGACCGCGCCTTGGTCGAAGGAATCGGCCAAAAAGTAAAGGCGCGCGCAGGCGCTCCCCTTTACCAGGGCGACTTGATGCAAGAAAGCGGCTCGATAAAAGGCTGGGCGGTTGAAGCCGACGACGACCTTAAGGCCGTGGAAGAAAGCTTGCAAAAACTTTTCCAAGCCGGAACAAAAAACGGCTCGACATTCTTGTTCGCGGTGGGCGACGGAAACCATTCCCTTGCCACAGCCAAGGCCGTTTGGGAAGAAGAAAAAAAGCGCCTGCAAGAGTCGGGCGCCTCGCCGGAACAAATAAAGGAAAGCCGCGTCCGATTCGCGCTGGTAGAAATCGTGAACATTTATGATTTGGGCTTGACCTTTGAGCCGATCCACCGCGTCGTCTTTAGCAAGGCCGGCGGAACGGAATTCGACGCGCTTATCGATTTCTTAAAAGAAAAGCTTGGCGGAACTATCGTTCAACAAGAAAGCGACGAAGCGCTTGAAAAAGCGGTGAAAAATTCAAAGGCGGACTTTGGCTTTTACTACAAGGAAAACGGCGCGCAAAAACGCGTCCTCTTAAAGACAAAAATCACGGACTTGGCCGTAAGCCGCTTTCAGCCCGCGCTTGACGACTTTATCAAGGCAAACGGCGGAACGGAAATCGACTACATTCACGGAGCCGACGAAATCTTTAGGCTTGGAGAAAAAGACGGAGCGCTGGGAATCCTTCTTCCGCCTGTGGCAAAAGACTCTTTCTTTGACACAATCGGAAGCCTTGGCCCCCTGCCCCGCAAAAGTTTTTCCATGGGAGAAGCCAGCGAAAAGCGCTTTTACCTGGAAGCGCGGCGGCTGTTCTAGCGGCGAAAAAAATGAAAGTAAGACAAAAAATTAAAGCCGCCGCATAAGCCGCAACGCTTCGCTTGCGGACGCATTACGAGTCCAGCCAGGCTTTTACCGGCTGAGCCAGGCTTTCCATCGCCAAGGGTTTTTTTAGCAATTTTTGGGCGCCCAAGGCAAGGGCGCGCTCTTCCAAGCCCTCGTCCCGCAAGGCTGTGACCACAAGAATTTTTGGGCAGCCAAACGAGTCGTCCTTGCTAAGGCGCTCGCACAAAGAAAAGCCGTCAACGCCGGGCAAGTCCAAGTCCAAAATCACAAAGCCCGGCTTGGCTTGCGAGCAAACCGCTCCCGCCTCAAAGCCGTCAAAAGCTTGGAAAACTTCAACGCCTTCAAATTCCTTTTGCAAGTATTTTGCGATGACAGAGTTAAGGCCCTTGTCGTCGTCAACGATTAAAATTGTCTTGGATTGGCTTTTAGTTTTTTGAGCGGTCGCCTCGACCACTTCTTGCGGAACTTGCATTCTGCGGCTGGCCATAAAAAGCGCCAAATCTTCGGGATAAACGCGGTATTGGCCGCCCGGAGTCTTAAAGGCCTTTAAGTGGCCCGACTTAATCCAATTGATGGCGGTTTGGTTCACAACGCCGCAAAGACGCGCAACTTCAAGCGCAGAATAAACAGGTCGTTTACGTCTTTTCTGTTCCATATCTCCATTCTATCAAAAATCTCCATCCGCGTCTATAGCGGCGGAGGCCATTTTGTAGGAAAAGCCCGCGCGGGTCATGGCGGCCATAAGCTTGTCGCCTTGATAGCCGCGGGACAAGAATTTTTTTGCGGCGCGCGCGCAAATTTCCCCTTCGTTGAATTCCTCAAAAAAATCGTCAACGGCTTTTTTTGAAACTTCCTTGCTGATGCCGCGCGCGGCAAGCTCCGCCAAAAGGCGGATCCTTCCCTCATAATGGCCGATGCGGCGGGAGTTGAGCCAGGCGCGGGCGAATCTTTGGTCGTCCAAAAGCCCCCGCTCCTCCAAAGCGTCCAAAACACCCTCTACCGTTCCCTTTGAAAAGCCTTTTTGCAAAAGCTTTCGTTCCAAGCCGGAGCGGCATTGCTCGCAGCGGGCCAAAAGCGCCAAGGCCTTTTGCGTCGCGGCTGCGGCTTCCCTTGCGGCGGGAGCTTCCGCGGCAGCTTGAGTCTCGTTTTGTGTTTGATTGAAGTCTTCTTCTTGCATAGTTTTGCGGCGGCCCGTTTTTGGGCTTTAAAACAATTTTAGCGCAAAAAAAAGCCCCCGCCAAGGCAGGAGCTTTTGTTGGGCCAAAATCGCAGTTTAGCGCTTGCTGAACTGGAAGCGGCGGCGGGCGCCCTTCTGGCCGTACTTTTTGCGTTCAACCATGCGGCTGTCGCGAGTAAGGTATCCGTTGGCCTTGAGGGCTGTGTGTGTGTCCTGGTCAACCTGGAGCAAGGCGCGGCTGATTCCGTGCAAGCAAGCGGCGGCCTGTCCGTTCAATCCGCCGCCCTGAACTGTGATCAAAATGTCAAACTTGTTGTCATTTGAAGTCACCAAAAGGGGCTGGTGAACGACGCGAACCTGTTCCTGCGTTGCGAAATAGTCCTTAACGTCCTTTCCGTTTACTACAATTTTGCCTGTTCCTTCGCGCAAGAAAACGCGGGCGCAAGCTGTCTTTCTTCTTCCTGTTCCGATAGCGATATTTTTTGTGCTAGCCATTTCTATTCTCCTCTACTCAAACTTCCAAGGGCTTGGGGTTCTGCGGCGTGTGCGGGTGCTCCGCTCCAGCGTAGATTCTGAAGTTCTTGCACAAGCGGCGGCCAAGAATTCCGCCGGGGAGCATGCCTTCAATGGCCAAGCGCATCGGATCTTCCGGATGGCGCTGCAAAAGCTTTTCGTAGGTGAACGTCTTGAGTCCGCCGACAAAGCCTGTGTGGTGATGGTAAAGTTTGTCTGTTTCCTTGGAGCCTGTTACGACAGCCTTGGCAGAGTTGATTACGATTACAAAGTCACCCATCTCCTGGTTGGGAGTGTAAGTGGCCTTATTCTTTCCGCGAATGACGGAAGCGGCCTTGGCGGCAACGCGTCCGAGCGGCTTTCCGGCGGCGTCAATGATGTACCACTGGCGAGCCTGTTCCTTTTCGTTTACAAAAATAGTTTTCATTTTAAAAACCCTAAAAACATAAAATTTTCGCGCGTCCGCAAATTTTGCATCAAATTTGGGCCGCAACCAATGATGAGCGGTCATTGGCCATACGGGGAACACTATATTACGATTTTTGCGCGTTTTTGTCAACCCCTTTATAAGATTTGCCAGGGCTGAAACATGGCCAAAAACTAGAATATTTTGCCGTTTTTTTATACTATTTATTACGATGGAATCGCAAATTCAAACCACTACAATACAAACAAAATCCGCCCAATGCGAGAGCGCGATTTTTGGAAGCGGAAAAAGGCCGCTGGTCATTTTGCCAGGCATCTTCACAAAAAGCCTAATGCCATTCGCGCAAGGCGTCGCCGACCGCTACCAAAAATTTTTGGACGGCTACAAAATTTATTTGCTGGACCGGCCGTTAAATCCGCCGGCAACCTGCGACGCGGCCTTTTTGGCAAAAGCGGCGTCCGAATCCTTAGACGCGCTTGGCGTTAAAGGCGCCTGTGTCGTAGGAATTTCCGCCGGAGGAATCGCGGCCCAAACGCTAGCCGCAAGCCGCCCGGATTTGGTTTCAAAACTATTTTTGGGCTCCACCAGCTCTAACACAGAGGAGGCCGCCGCGATCATTGGAGACTGGGCGCGATTGGCGGAAGAAGAAAAGCTTTCCGAGCTTAACAAAGCCTTCGCCCAATCGGTTTACAGTCCCGCCTTTTACGAGCAATACAAGGACGCGATTATGGCCTCCCTTGACGGAGCGACAAACGCCGACCTAAAGCGCTTTTCGATTTTGGCGCTCTCCCTTTTAGGCTTTGACGCCGCTCCCCTGCTTCCCAAAATAAAATGCCCGATTCTTGCGGTTGGAGCCGACAAAGACAAAATCTTCGGCGCGGACGCGGCTCCGCAAATCGCGCGCCTTGCGGGGGCCTCCTCCCGTTCCTACGTCTACCAAAACTACGGCCACGCCGTCTACGACGAAGCCCCCGACTACGTGGACAGGATTTACGAGTTTTTTGAAGGATAAGTTTGTGAGAAACGGACAGTATTGATTATCAATTATAAACTTATTCTATTTTTTCAATGCATTCATAAATTTTCTCAAGCGGCGCGCCTTCAAAACCATCGTAATAAGCGTCGTCGTCTGGATCAAAAGAGAGTCTTTCCCACATTTTACTGTTATAACCGTTTTTCAAAAATGATTTTAAAGCTGACTTATAATTATCAAAAATGACCTTATACGAGCAAAAACATGAGAGCCTTAGATTTTCATCACTGGGACTGTAAAACTCATAGACACGTAAAAAACCATTCTCCGCTTTAATGTATCTCGCATCTCCATCAATTGGAAACAATTTAAATATATCCGACGGATCTGCTTTTTCTGACGAAATTTTATAAAACCATTTTGCAAGCATAACAAAATCTGATGTTTCCACTTCTGAATTTTCGTCATCATAAAAATACAGACAAAAGCTTTCATACTTTGTTTTTAGGGAGCATTTAATTATTCCTATGTCATATTGAGTGAATTTAAATTCCAAATTTTGTTCGTTCAGATTTTCTTCAAGGAATTGAGAATAATCGCAAACTCTTCTTTCTTCGTTTTGTTCAAGAATATATTTTTTCACTTCTTCCTCAGAAAGAAGCCCCGTCTGTTTTTTCACTGCCTGTCTGTATGTTGTTGGAAGAAAACAAGCAGGCTTCTTGCTTGAAAGATTGCCATAAACTGGAAGAATCTGGAAATAACTGTTGTTGTTACCCCGTTTCTCAAATACAGCGCATTCTTCTTTAAAAAAAGCCTCGCCGCCACGGAGCAAATACCGAGCGGCCTCCTTAAAATTAAATTTTGAGAAATAAGAAATCTCGGTATTTTTATCAATGCACACCAAACGACCACAAGTTCGACATTTATATTGCTTGTGATTTTTCAAACAGTTCTCTAACGCAAAAAAAGGCGTAATTCTTGGATACTCGCTATAACATTCAGGACAAATCGTTTTCTTTTGCAACATATTTTCTTCCACTATTCATTTCACCAAACTTTCATACAACTTGAACAATTCCGCCACGATTTCAGATTCTGACATAGTTGACTTGAATCCGTAGGCGGCCATAACAGCCTTGTCGTTGGCTTCGTGGGCTTTTCGCAAGTCTTGCGGCATAAAAGTTTCGTCGTACAAATCGGCAAGCGAAGAATCCGGGTGATTTGCGCGCGCATCCAAAATCGCTTGAGCCGTCCGCTCAATTTTTTCCTTTTGCTCCTCAGTTGGATTAGGCCACGGAAAATTATTGTAAACAAGGGAAGCCGAGTAACGATAATCGCTTTTTAATCGCCCAGCGACTGCCCTCATCCAAGCATTGTGAACCGCGCTTGTCATAATTCCAAATTCATATAAATTCGCGTTTGGAACAAGCAAAACGGCATCGCTTGCAATCACATCGGAATCGACAAAACCAATTGGAATATAACGGCGATTTTCAGATGAAACACGTGGAACCAAAAGATAATTTCCCGTCTCCGGCTGACGGATTTCGCCAAAAAGCCAAGGCGAGTCAGCCAACCGCTTAGTAGACTCTCTTTTACTGGACAAACGAAGCCTCTTGACCGCTCCGACACGCTCGGAAACAAGCGGCATTTTCCTCAACTCGGCGGGGCTTGCGTTCAAAAGCCAAAGGCAATAGCGTTTCTTGCCGTTAATGAATTCCTCGGCGCCAAGAAAGCTTCTAATGAATTTTACAGAAGCAGGCTCATTCTTTATAAAATCATCATATTCTTCATTCTCAATTATAAGGTTCCCGCCGTCATTAGGCATACTTCCGAACACCATTTGAGAAACGTCGCAAATGGAATTTTTACGGCTTTCTATAAAAACATTCGGAGCGTTCAAAAGATAGCCGTTGATGTTGCTAGCAACGATTTTTTGCCCATCAGCCTGAAAAATAATTTTTTGCTTGCGATTTTCCTCAGTGCAAAAGCCTATGATTACACAATGAACCGCAGCCATATT
This sequence comes from Treponema sp., assembly GCA_045131275.1. GTDB lineage: Bacteria > Spirochaetota > Spirochaetia > Treponematales > Treponemataceae > Treponema_D. The sequence continues at coordinate 27,299 of JBGUQT010000023.1, read as the reverse complement.
CCCCTTGTCCGCAGTTTCGTTTGACCATTTGAATGTTTGCCAAGCGAAATCGATATGGAGCCCCTCCGCGAAAAGCCGTTTCCACAATATTGCCACTGCGTTTCCTTGAACGATTGAATTTGTGGAAACAAACGCGCAGCGGGTCTTTTGATTTTTGATTGCGGACAAAGCCTTTTTATACCAAGAGCAAACATAATCCAAATCACCCACGCCTTGCCAATCTTTTCCAAATGTCAAGAGAACGTCTTCCTTTTGCCGCTTGTCCATCCATCTCGCGCCTACAAACGGCGGATTTCCGATTATGTAATCGTAGACAATCTTTTCTCTTTTTGCCTCGGGCAGCTCTTTTTCCTCAACATTTTTTGTTATTACATTCAGTTCTTTGAACTTTCTGCCGTAAAGCGACGTGTCGTTTTGCAAAGCGCTGTCATGCACAGGAATATCGCCCGAATCATTGTCGATTTTATACACGTTGAGTTTTTCCGCAAACAAAAATCCTGTTTCGCCAGTTTCCGAAAGAGTTGTCCAATCCATGCGAAGCGCGTTTCCTTCAACAATATTCGCGTGATTGGTAAGCGGCAAAAAGTCAATATTTTGGCTGAGTATCGCTTCTGTTTCCGCAATCATCTGGCTTTCCGCAATCCAAAGAGCGGTTTTGGCGACAGTCACCGCAAAGTCGTTGATTTCTATTCCATAAAATTGGTTGATGCCAACTTTTATGAATTCGTCAAAGCCAAAGGCCTTGTCGCCCTTGTTCAAAATCGAAATAGCCTTGTTTTCCAAGCGACGCAAGCAAAGATAAGTTTCCGTCAAAAAATTTCCGCTTCCGCAAGCCGGGTCAAGAAATTTCAATCCGCCCAATTTATCTTGAAAAGCCAAAAGTTTTTCCGCCTTTTGCTTCGCGGATTTTATCGAACAGATTTCATCAAATTCGACATTCAAGTCATCCATAAAAAGCGGATCAATCACTTTATGAATGTTCTGTATGGAAGTGTAATGCATTCCGCCCTTGCGCCGCGTTTCAGGATTCAAAGTGCTTTCAAAAACCGCTCCAAAAATCGTAGGGCTTATGTCGCTCCAATTAAACGGAGCGCAATGATTCACAATCACGTCAACAATGTCTTGTGTGAAATTTGGAATTTCAATTTGCTCGTCGCGGAACAGTCCCCCGTTGACATACGGAAAAGGCTTTAGCTTTAAGTCATATTTGTCACGGTCTTTTAACTGAGTGTCCAATGCTTTGAACAAAGAGATTATTCCCGCGCGAAGATTTTCAAGCGCGAAAGACTTTATGTAATCCTCAAAAGCGGTCTTTGTTTCAAAAAGCCCTGCGTCCTCGGCGTAAAGACAGAACACAATGCGAACGCAAAGAATGTTCAAAGACCTTAGCTGCATTGTGGACAAGGAATCAGTTCCCGCCGGAGGAATGTATTCTTTGACAAGAGCGTCGTAGAGTTTCCCCACAAGTTCGCCAGCCTTTAAGGAAATTTCTTCCTCGCGGCGAATGTTCTCGTTCTTTTGGTCAACAAGGAACTGCAAACGGTAAAATTCTTTTGGCAAATCCTTTAAGAAAATTTGCTCCGGCTGACTTTGGGGATTTTCCAAATCGTAAACTAAAAATTCGGCAAAGTTGCAAACTACAATCCATCTTGGCCGAATTGAGTTCGGCAATTCATCGGCGTATCTTTTGGCTTGCTCAAATGGCGTTAAAACCGTTCCGTCGCTCTGCTCGTAAGCTTTATGCAAATCGATTTTTATTCCCTTTTGCTCAATCAAAACTTTTGTGTCGGCGATGTAAGCGTCGATGTAGCTTGTATGAGACAACTGAACGCGCTTTTCAAATTCAATGTATTTTGCCGGGCTTGTAACGCCGAAAACATCTCCCAAAAGGCCTATCCAAAACCTTTGGGACTCTTGCTTTTCGTCGCCCTTGTCTTTCCAAAACGCTGAAAATTCTTTTGCCGCTTTTTGCTGTTCGACTTGGTTCATGCTTTAATAATAGCATAATTCAATATTTTTTTATAGAGCCACCACTATCTTTTTTTATCATACTGTGTTATAATAGAAACCAAGTGGGGAAAAATGGAAATCGTAATTTACACTGACGGCGGATGCTCGGGAAATCCGGGACCTGGCGGCTGGGGCTGCGTGATTTTGGCAAACGGAGCCGAAACCCAGCTTTCGGGCGGCGAGCATGAAACGACCAACAACCGCATGGAACTTACCGCCGCGATTCAAGCGTTAAAATTTTGCAAAGACAATTACTCCGCCTCCGACGACGTCAGCGTTTTTAGCGACAGCCAGTACGTAAAGAACGGAATCACAAGCTGGATAAAATCATGGAAAGTCAAGGGCTGGAAAAACGCGGCCAAAGAGCCGGTTAAAAACCAGGACTTGTGGAAAGAGCTTGACGCGCTCGCCGCCTCCTTTAGCGACCTAAAATGGTCTTGGGTCAAAGGCCACGCCGGAATCAAGTACAACGAAATTTGCGACTCACTCTGCGGAATGGAAATTGAAAAGCACAGATAAATTTTTCGCGGCAATTTTTGTTTTCTCAACACTTTTCTTTTCTTGCGGAACGAAATCATCGCAAGAACCGCTTGACGCAATCTTAATAGAAAAAAAATCTTCGGCGCACAAATGGTTCGCGCTCAACAAAGACGGCTATCAAGAAGTTGACGCGCCGCAGCGCGCTTCGGCCGTGTTAAAAAAACCGTGGACCGAAGCCCTGCGCATTTCTTGCATGGGACAGTCAACGGAAAAAACTCCGCTGGACATAAGCCAAGGCGGCGCGCCAAGAATCTACGCGCTTACAAACAGGCTTGGCATAATCGTGATGAGCCAAGACGGAATAAAAATTTTCAAAGACCCGCAATTTTTTTCGGAGCGCACCGCCGACAAACTTGTCTTTATGAACGGCGAGCCGATTTACTCAGTTTATAGGAACAGTTACTTTAACGAAAAGATTTCGACCAACCAGCCTTTCCGCCCCTTCTTGATTCAGTTTACGGCGGACTCCGGCGTTTACTTTCCGATTTTGACTTACGAAAATTTGTCGCTCCCCCAAAACTCTGAGGTCAACGATTTTTGCTGGGACGGAAAAGAATGGTTTTGCTCGATCAAAAACTACACGCAGACAGAAACGAATTTTTCTTACCTAAAGTTTAGGCCGGAGACCGCGCTGCTTTCAATCTCGCCCGAAAAAAATCTTATCGCGATCCAAAAATCTTCGGAAGACGAATTTAGGCGAGTGCGGTCGCCAAAAGATTTTTCGGCCGCTCCGGCGCGCGTAAAAAATTTACTAAAAGGCCTCCCCGCCGACTTTGACTATTATGTTGAATGCAAGGATTCTGGCGGAGCGACGGCGCGGCAGTTTATCCACTCAAAAATAAAAAATCCAAACAGCATCGCTCGCGCGGTCGTTCAAATTAGCGGAACGTGGATCGGCGCGCTTTTTGAAGACGGAACCCTTTACTTGAACGGCGCCCTTTACGCCAACAAAATATTGAACAACTCAAAGAACTTGGCTCTGCGCTTGCCAAAACTCGCGCAAGGCTACAAATACACCGACTTTGGATTTTCCGGAGCGACCCTCTTTGCCGCGTGGGAACAAACAGACTTTTACGAGACAGGACGAGCGGGCTTTTTGCAAGTTGACCTAAAGCCGATTTTATACAAGGACGCTGAATGATGAAAACAAAAAAAGTTTTTTTGGCCGCGACGGTTCTCGCGCTTTTTTCACTCGCCCCGCTTTTTTGTCAGGAAAACAATTCCAGCCAAGCCCAAGAGGCGGCCTCAAGCGCGCAAGGCGGCTTTCAAAATCTTTTTGGCGGCTCCTACGTTCCCCCAAAAAGCGCCAAAGAATTTTGGAGGCAAGTTTCGCCCTTTGCAAACATTGGCGTGAACATAACGCTCAACACAGAAAGCAAGCTAAAAAGCGCTCCAAGCCCCACGGCCTTTACCCTTGCCTTTGGAGGCATTTGGCCCAACAAGGCCTTTTTGTCATTCCAGCCGCGCCTGGCGTTTTGGACCAGCTACTACTTGTGGGACGGAAATAACGCCCTCCCCGCCGAAGTCGAAAACCGCACGGCCTTTGTCCTAAACTTTATGCTGGACTTTCCCGCCGTGGCGACCTTTAGATTCCAAAAATTCCAAGCCGAGGCGGGAATTGGTTTGGGAGTTTTGGCCCGCGCGGCGCTCTTGGCCAACGGAGTTTCGGAAGGAGATTCAGGAACGACAGGAAGCGCTGGCGGCGACAAAAGCGAAATTCAAAAATGGTTTTGGGGCAACGCGCGCTTTTTGTACGTGGAATTTCTTGGCGGCTGGCAATGGAACTTTACCGAAAGAATCGCCGCCGGCTTTGACTTAAGGTACTACTTGCCAATCGGCTCCTTGGCCGACGGCCGCGGCTTGACCGAAAGCATTTTCGCGCTCTCGGCCAAACTGATTTTTTAACAATCAATTTTTAAAGCGCAAAAAAAAGCCGCGACAGGAAAGCCGCGGCATTTTTGGTCTTGCTATAAGTTCAAGTTAAATTCCGTTAAAGCGCGTCTCAACTTTTTCCTGGACGTACTTAACAAAATCCTCAATCTTCATCGTCTGCTGTTGCAAGCCGCTCGACTGTCTAAAGCGGACGGCAACCGTTCCTTCGGCCTGCTCTCGTTCGCCCACAACCAAGATGTAAGGAGTCTTGTGCTCCTTTGTGATCATCTTGATTTTTGCCTTCATGTTTTCTTCCGAGGTGTACGCGGCGGAACGGATGTCGGCGGCCAAAAGCGCGTCGTTGACTTTGCGCGCGTAGTCATCAAAGGAATTAGAAATCGGAACTACGGCGACCTGCTCAAAGGCAAGCCAGGCCGGGAAGTTTCCGGCGTAGTTTTCGATCAAGATTCCAAGGAAGCGTTCAAACGAGCCAAGGACGGCGCGATGCAACATTACCGGATGGTGCTTTTGGTTGTCCGCTCCGATGTAAGTCGCGTCAAGGCGCTCGGCGGACGGAAGCTGGTAGTCAACCTGAATCGTTCCGCACTGCCACTCGCGGCCAAGCGTGTCGTACAACTTGAACTCAAGCTTGGGTCCGTAGAAGGCGCCTTCCTTGGGCTGAACTTCGTATTCCAAACCGGCTTCGTGGCAAGCGTCGGACAACGCTTTTTCGGCGCGCTGCCAAGTCGCTTCGTCGCCAACGTGGTCGTCGGGCATCGTAGAAAATTTAACGACAAGCTCGTCAAAGCCAAAGTCGTGGTAAACGCTCTTAAGCAATTTGCAGAACTTGGCGACTTCGCTTCCAATCTGTTCCTCTGTGCAGAGAATGTGAGCGTCGTCCTGCACAAAGCCGCGAACGCGCATAACGCCGTGCAAGGTTCCGCTGGGCTCGTTGCGAACGTCGTGTCCAAACTCGGCAAGGCGGAGCGGCAAGTCTTTGTAAGAGCGCTGACGGCTTTTAAAAATCTCAAGCGCGCCGGGACAGTTCATCGGCTTAATCGCGAACAAGCGTTTTTCTGATTCGGTGATGAACATATTTTTTTGGTAGTGGCCCCAGTGGCCGCTTCGTTCCCAAAGCGTGCGAGGCATAATCGCAGGAGTGTTGACTTCTTGGTAGCCGTCGCGGCGAACCATCTTGCGCATGTAGTCCTGCATTACGGTGTAGATTGTCCATCCGTTTGGATGCCAGAAAATCTGGCCCGGGTCTTCGGGATCAAGGTGGAACAAGTCCATCTCAACGCCAAGGCGGCGGTGGTCGCGCTTTTCGGCCTCTTCCAACATTTTAAGATAGTCTTTAAGGTCGTTGGGCTTTTCAAAAGCGACGGCGTAAACGCGAGTCAGCATCGGGCGGTCGCTGTCGCCGCGCCAATAGGCTCCGGCAAGCTTAGTAAGCTTAAAGGCCTGAGCGTTGATTTCTTTTGTGTTTGAAACGTGGGGGCCGCGGCAAAGGTCGGTAAAGTCGTCCTGGGTGTAAGTCGTAATCGTCGCGTCAGCCGGAAGGTCGTTGATAAGTTCCGTCTTGTACTGGTGGCCCGCAAAAAACTTCAACGCCTCGTCGCGGCTAAGTTCCTTGCGAACAAAGTCAAAGTTTCCGGCCAAGATTTTTCGCATCTCTTTTTCGACCGCGGGAAAATCTTCTTCTGTGATTTTCTTTTCTTTAAAATCGATGTCGTAGTAAAAACCGTTTTCAATCGCGGGGCCGATAGCGAATTCCGCTCCCGGAAAAAGATGCTGAATAGCCTCAGCCATAACGTGAGCCAACGAGTGGCGCACAGTCTGCAAGTGTTCGTCAACTGCCATTTTTATTGTCCTTATTTTATTGGAGGGAACCGGGGCACTCGTTTTCCGCGTTGCGGGCGGCGCACCAAGTTCCTTTTTTGAGCGCGGCTTGAACGTCGCCGCTCTTTAAATATTCGTACAAAAAGCCCGCGGCGAACGCGTCTCCGCAAGCGGTTGTGTTCACGATCTTCAAATTCTTTTCGGTGTCGGCCTCAAAGACTTTTCCCTTTTGCGCGGCGTAAGTCGATTTGTCTCCGCGCGTCACAATGAAAATCGTGTTGTGTTTTTTGCTTGCTGTCGTGAGGGCGGACTTTAAGCCCGCCACGCCACTCTTTCCTCCGAAGGTCGAAAAAAATTCTTCTTCGTTTATTTTTACTACCGTCGGCTCGCAAGCCTTTAACGTTCTCTTTAAGTCGTCTCCCCAAAAATCGACAAGGGTGATTTTTCCCGCGTCGCAAGCGGCCTTGCAAATGTCGCGCGAAAGGTCGTCTGGCCAAATCGCGGGGCGGCTTCCGGCAAGCAAAAGCGCGTCGCTGTCGCTAAGGCTTTCGTTGACCGCGTCCATCAATTCGTCAACTTTGTTTTGGGGCATTTTTTCGATGGCGGGCTCGCCTACGACCAACTCAGTCGTGGTCTTTGCCGTCTTGTCAAGAACAGTCCAACATTCGCGGGTGTTTCCGGGAATCGTCACGGGGCTAAGAAGGAGCGAATCCTTTTCGGCAAACTCAGTAAAGCGCTTTTGGTTCTCTTCGCCAAGCGGACAAACCACGCGCACCGATCCGGCCTCCAGCTGGTTCAAAACGCGCGCCGCGTTGACAGCCTTTCCCGAAGCCCACACCCCGTACTTTTCCGAGCGGTTGACCTTGTTAAGCATAAAAGTCTTGAACGAAACAGTCCTCTGAATCGTCGGACTCAAACAAACAGACGTAATTTTCACAATGTTTTATTATAGCGAATTCGGCCTTTTTGCGCAATATTGGGGAGGAGCAAGTGGAGGGGCGGAACGGAGGAACGGGAACAAAAGCGGACTAAAATGACACCGAAAAAAGGGCAAATTTGTAACAAAATGACACCGAAAACACAAAACTCGTCAAGAAAAGTGTAAATTTTTCCAAAAAGTCGTCAAGAAAAGTGTTGAATTTGCTTGAAAAGTCGTCAAGAAAAGTGTAAAATATGCTTATGGAACGATTTGCCTATAAAAAACTTGTGGAATGGAAAAACAAGCAAAACCGGAAACCGCTCATTTTGCAAGGCGCCCGCCAAGTTGGAAAAACTTGGCTCCTAAAGGATTTTGCAAAAAAAGAGTATGAAAATTTCGCGTACATAAGTTGCGAAAACAACGAAAGAATGAACGACCTATTTCACGACTATGACACCGACCGGATTTTGCGCGGCATTTCTGCGCTGACAGGCGAATCCATCGTTCAAAAAAAAACTTTGATTTTTATAGACGAAATTCAAGAGATTCCTAAAGCCCTATCCTGCCTAAAATATTTTTGCGAAAACAAGCCGGAATATCACATTGTAGTCGCAGGCTCGCTTTTGGGAATCGCGCTTCACGAGGGAGAATCCTTTCCAGTCGGCAAAGTAGATTCAATTCAACTTTACCCGATGAATTTTGAAGAATTTCTTTTGGCCATTGGAAAGAAAAAACTGCTGGAAATTTTGCAGTCAAAAAAGTGGAACGAAATTTGCGCTCTGCGGCTTGAGTTCATAGAAAATTTAAGAATGTATTATTTTACAGGCGGAATGCCGGAAGTCGTTGACTTGTTCGCAAGGACGCAAGACATTCGCCAAGTCCGCGAAACGCAAAACAGAATCCTTTCTGACTACTCGCTTGACATTTCAAAGCACGCGCCCAAAACGGAGATTCCAAAGATTTCGCTTGTATGGAATTCAATTCCATCACATCTTGCAAAAGAAAACAAAAAATTTGTTTACGGAGCATTGCGAAAAGGCGCGAGAGCGGCGCAATATGAAAACGCAATTCAATGGCTGGTGAACGCGGGTCTCGCTTATAAAGTCACACGCGTATCAAAAGCTGCGATGCCGCTTTCCTTTTACGAAGAACACGAAGCCTTTAAACTCTTTACTCTAGATTGCGGTCTTTTTGGAGCGCTTTCCAAAACGCCGCCAGACCTGATTCTTTTAGGCTCAAAAGTTTTTGAAGAGTACAAAGGCGCTTTCACCGAGCAATTTGTTTTGCAACAATTAAAATGCGTTGACGACCTCTGGACGCATTACTACACAAACGATGACTCAACGCTGGAAATAGATTTTGTCTTGCAGAACGAAAACGACATTTTTCCTGTTGAAGTTAAGGCGGAGGAAAACTTGCAGTCAAAATCACTCAAAAGCTTTCTATCAAAAAACCTCGACTTGCAAGCCTTACGCTTTTCAATGGCCGACTTTAAGGAACAAGAAAAAATTACAAATGTCCCGCTTTATTGCGTCGGGGTGTGGTGGATATAAAGTCATATTGTCTCAGTGAAAAATAGCATGCTTCACAAGTCAACTACAGACAAACGCACTAAACAATTCGAAATCCGGTTCTCTAAAGTCAAAATTATTTGATTCTTCAATACAAGATTCCACAACCTCATTTATGCCTTCAATATTGCTGGCCAAAGCTGTTTCATGATCAGAATTACAAGTTTTCAAGGTTTCCAATACTTTGTAAAAGATATCTTCAGCTATTGGTTCATAACCGTCACCTGACTTTTTGATTATAAGATATTTATTTGAAACCGTACCTCTAGAATAAGTTATTTTATCAAATACGCGGAAAACAAAGTATGAGATATTTCCATCTATCAAACATACAGATTCCTTTTTATTTTTCGCAAAATCCAAAGCTTTCTGGAATATCTTATGCCCCACGCCGCATATATCATCTGGAGATTCACTTCCTTCAACTTTACGTTTAAATATTATATTCTCATAATCATCTTTTATTCCGAATTCTGTTTTCCAAATATCTGGAGTTATAAATGAAAAATGAATATTATCATCTGTTCTAATTCTTCGACCAGTTGATTTTACAGCGTTTTTAAAAAAAGGAATTAAATCTGGCAAATCGAGTTTTGGGACTGAATCTAAACCTGTTAAATTAAATCTTGCCGCATTTCCAAGAATATTCTGCACGGTTTCAATAATTTTTTTGCCGCCTAGAGTTTGTGTTTTTTTATCAAACCACTCATCAAACTTTTCTTTTTTTTGTGATAATCCTTCAGAATATAATTCATCAAAAATGTTTTGATTTTGCATACCTATAACAAGTTGCATTATATCTTCTGGATCCTGCATACCTGCAACAAACATTTTTTCAATTTGAATAAGTTTTGTTTGAAGTTTTTCCCAAATCATTGATTCTACTGTTTCCATATTCCTAAAGGAAAGTACATCAACTGATTTTGTTTGACCATAACGATTTAATCGCCCTACTCGCTGATGGAGTCGCATAGGATTCCAAGGTAAATCTACATGTACAAGAATATGGCAGTTTTTTTGTAGGTCGATACCTTCACCTGCAGCCTCTGTAGATACAAGATATTTTATTCTTCCGTTATTAAACTTATCAGCAGAGGATTCGCGGTTTTCTCTCATTTCAATGGTTTTTCCATTTTTTAATTCGATGTTAAAAAGATAATTATCACCATTAATAAAGCCGACTGATTTTTCACCCCACTTATCTATTAAAGCTGATATCATTAACGCTTGAGTTCTTTTATATTCAGTAAAGAATAAGACCTGTTCTTTTGGATATTTTTCTTCAATTGTTTCAATAATCTTTGTAATTCTGCTTTCTTCTGTTATCTTATCAGCAAGTTCTATTAATTCTCGTAAGTGTTCTGCTTCATTTTGCATAAGTTTGAAAGATAACTCTGCAAAAGATTTTGCATTTTTACGTAAATGATTTTTTTCATCTTCATCATCTATAAGTGATTCAATTTCATCAGGAAGAAATTCTTTCTCGAATTGCTCAGGATTTTCTTCGGCTTTTTTAATATCTTTCTCAAAACGAGAAAGCCTTGTCTTAAAAGCATACTTTACAGCATAAATCGAACTTGATGCAATTTTTTGGAGTGAAATAAGAACAAGCATAATTTGTTGACTTACTGAAGCAGATTGTAAAGAAGCATATGCTTTTCCTTCCATTATGAACTCTGTCATCTTTTGATAAAACTCTGATTCCAATGGAGTGTATTCAAATGTTCCTGGATGCTGTTTTAGTTCTTTAAAGAGTTTCTCCCCTTTCATATCAGTAACATTTTGCTTATTATTACGTATAAAATATTTGCTTAATTGCTCATATTGAACATCGTTTCCCTTATCTTCTGAAAATACATCAGGATTTACAAGGCGCATCAATGCCCAAAATCCATAATCTTTACCTCGATGTGGTGTTCCTGTAAAAAATAAACAAGAATCGACTTTATTTGCATCTTCTATTTTTTCTAACAACTGGAAACCAAGCGTTTCTCCCTGTTTTTTATCCGCATACATATGATGAGCTTCATCAACAACGATCAAGTCCCATTTATCAGATTCTAATAAGCGTTGCTGCCGTTCTTTTCTTAGATTCTCTTCTACTTGTGATAAACTTGGCATAGAAGCAACAACTAAATTATGAGAATTCCAGAAATCACTTTTGGGACCATCCTGTTCTTTTGTGTATTTTGAAAGGCAGATATCAAACATCTTTCTCATGCGATATTGCCATTGATCAACTAAAGGAGCAGGAGTAAGTATTAGCATTCTTCTTACTTTTCCTGAAGAAATGAGGGGCCACAAGATAAGACCCGCTTCAACTGTTTTACCAAGACCTACATCATCTGCAATTAAATATCTAAAAGGCCATTTTTGAATTACCTTATTACATACCCAAAGTTGGTGTGGAAGTAAATCAACATTCGATTTTGAAAAGACTCCCCAAGAATCGTTTATTGATTGAATTAATGCAGCTTGCGTATGAAGCTGACAAGAGTCGAAGTTATCATATTCATTAAGTTTTAATTTATCTTCAGCAGAGAAACTAACATTTACTTCAGATTTTGGGCATTCCTCTATCTTTCCATTTGCAAAACGGATAATATAAGTACTACTTGATTCTTGGATCAAGGAACCAATACCGAACTCTTTATGATAATACTGTGCCATTATATCCGTTCTCCTTCGATTAATTATCCATATATTTTAATTAAAAGAGGTATATCATAATACCCATCAAAAGTGGCTTTTTGTTTATCTCCATCGAAAATTTCGAGAAGTTTATTATAAATATGTGCACTCGTTTTAGTGTAATCATAGCCTTGTAAATTGCATACATATTGTACAATTCCCTGTTTAGGCATATATGCATGTTGAACAACAAAGTTCACAGGAGCAATTACCTTTTTCATTAACAATTCTCTAATAATCAATGATGATCCTATACGCAGGGTTCGTTGCAATGTTGGGGCATATCCAAAACCTGAGCCAGACAGTGCATTGATTGCCTCTGGTGATAAAATTGTCTGGATTGAATTCTGAGCCTCTGGTGATAAATCCAACTTACTAAATATATTACGATAAATGGCTTCATATTCCCAAACTTTTATCAACTTAGGTATTGGAGTTAACCAATGGAAATATTTTTCATTATAAGCTTGATTATCAATTTTACTAAAATCAGTAATCAAATCTATCCATGCATCTTTATTTGATGAAGGTCTTTTTTCAGAAAGTTTATAAAGCATATTTCCATCTTTAAATTCTGATATTTGTTTAATAAATTGAGAATTTTTTATATCTCCATCTTTAAATCCGATACATTGATAAACACCTAAGAAAAACAGAATAAACCATTCATATTTAAATTGCAAAATATCTTGTTCAGAATCACCCTTATGGACAAAGGTAAAGTTTTCATAATGGAATCCAGAAGGAAGCATATCAGAATAATATTTTTGAGCCTCTATTTTTTGCCCCTCTTCTCCTAAACTATGCCACCAGTTATATATATCTTGTACAGATTCTGTTAAGTCTGAATTAAAACTTTCAGTATCTTCACTTTCATTATAATCCTGGTCATTATCAGGAATATTAGAACCTGAAATACCGTGTAAAGATGCAAGTAATGCCTGGAGCTTTTCATTTTTCTTAGACTGATAGTGGGCAATATTCTTATTAAATAAAGGATTATTTAACAGTATAGATTTTATATTATCAGAATAACTATCATTTAATTGTAACTCAAGCGGGGCTTCCTCCAGCAAAACAATCTTTGTACAAGAAATCCAGTCTCCAGTCTTATTAAGCAATTTTATTCTTGAAAAGTCCACATTATTGAATAAATCAAAGTTTTTGACAATTTTGGCTATTGCATAGTAGGACTCAAGTAAATCTGATGATATTTTATTGTCTGTTATAATATAAAGCAAGGATTCAAGGTTTGTTCTTTGAATATCAATTGATAATTCCTGCAAGATTTCAGCAGCACTCTCAGTTACTACAAAATATCTTTCGCTTATTGAATTTAAAAAAACTTGCAATGGGCGGAATAGAGTTTCTGAATTATCACTATTAATTCCATATCTTGTTGAAGAAATTGACAATAACTGTAAATCCTCTTGGACAAGGATTTTTGTTCCCCATCCGGTCGGTATTATTTTTAATTCATCGTAAACAATCTTGATAATGTTTTTTGCGAAAGGCTTAAATAATTGATCCGATTGCATGTTATAAGCATTTACCATCAGATTGATTATTGAAATGAAATTTTCTTCTGAAAGTTTTCCTTCGGATTTACATAACAAAATAGCAAAATTTTCTGAGATGCTTTCTAATAATTCAAAATTCTTGTCAGAATGTGCTGCGAGATTTCTTCTTCCTGTATCAAGTTCAAATTCTGCATTAATATAAAATGGTAAATTAGCAACTGATTCCAGTGGCGTTAAATTCCATATTTTGGGGTTTTCATCATAAGATGCATTTTTTATGCATTTATTAAATGAATCAAAAATAACTATATATTTTTTTCTGTTTTTATTTGTATCAGAATAAAAACCTTCCATATATAGGAATTCTTTATTATCTATAGTAATGAAATCTATATAACCATTTGTATTCTTTATAAAATTGTTTGAAGTGGCTATAACTGAATAAGGTTCTTCATTAAAGATTATTGATTTGATTTGCTTAGAAAATAAAAGTAAAAATGGAATTGCTTTTTTAAAACGACTTTCAATTTTAGAAAGTAATTGATCACTATAGAAATCATTCAATTCAAATCTTGTTTCACCACTTGCAGAACTAAAACTATCAGAAGGAGCAACATTCTTTATTGTTGGATATATTCCAGCAATAATCTTAAATTCGAGTTTTCCACTTCGTATTATTGGTTCTTCGCAGATCTTGTAAACACTCTTAAATCCTAACCCGAACTTTCCAGTATCTCCAATTACATTTTCAGAGCTACCACATTTTTCCTTATCAGAAGAGTATAAAGACATCATGTTTCGTAAATCATATTTAAACTTTTCTTTATATTTAAAAGTTGTAGCAGGCGGTGTATAATTTAACATTCTACCATAATGGCTTATTGTAATTAAACTGGAACTTGTTGTAACAAAAAACTGCTTATTCTTTTGTTCCAATTCAATATTGCAATTAACCAAATCATTTACACAGTCATCTGCATTTTGGAAAAACTCAAACAAAACACTATCTTCATAATATTGGTTTATATCTACTTTATTCCAAATTGCTGCAAAAATATCAGTTTGCAACTGACCATCATATTCTATCTTTTCAATTAATTGTTTAGATAATTTGTCTCTTTCCAGATTAGCTATTAGTTCATTTTTATTATCATCATTATCATATTGGTGTATAATTTCATTATCATCTATTTTTGCAAATTCTTTTTCATATTCTTTAAACACACTGTTTTGAACATTTAAGCTACGTAATATATATTTCATTCCACGTAGAAGGTCCCTAGCAGTTGCTTCTATTGTATTTTGATTTGTATTTTCGAATGCATTAATCATTCTTTCAACTTCAGAAGACGGTTGTCCATAACAATTTTTTAAAAGAGCTGTTATTACTTCTTTTATAAAATCATCAGATTTGTTTACATCATCTGGAATTGTAACAAGAGACATCTGTACATAAGTTTTACCCAAAGATGGATATTCTGTTATTGGCGAAAAAGAACCTGAGTCTCGCAATTTCACCATTATATATTCACCTAATAAATTCTTAACTTCAGAACATTTTTCTTCATACAAAGAAGGATAAATATCAACTGTAAAATCTCCTGTTGAACCAAATAATTGTTCGTTATTCTTACAATCATCATACCATTTCCAATCACCTCCATGGACGGTTCCTTCTTGTAGTTTAAATTTATTAAGTAAATAATTCTGAACCTTTTTAAACACCCCCAAATCCAAAGTTTTTGCTAATTCTCTAAAATTATCTCTTAATAGAAATAATAATAGGTATACAAGTTCTTTTGTTGAATCTTTCCTTATCCAAGAAGCAAAGAATTCTTTTATTTCAGATAGAGAACTATCTGATGAAATTGGTTTTATTGAGTGTATACTGCCTTGTTTCTCTGAAATTGTCATCTCGACATTAATTGTTTCATTCAATAAATTTGATATTTTTTCATTTAATTTATAATCGTCACTAATAATAGTTGTTGCATTAAATCGAGTTATTTCTGAAGCGTTCTTCCATTTATTAGATACAGTTGGTAAAAGAATTTCGTCTAATTTTAAAACTTCGTATTTTTTTTCGACACATACAGATAGTACTTTAAAAAATAAATCAAATACTGAAGGTGTTATTTCTTTTTTATTTAAATACTTTAATAAATCAATATAGTCCTTTTCAGTTCCAGAAACAGAATTTATTTTTTTATAAAAATCTGAATAAATGATATTTTTGTTAAAAATCTTTGAATCTTCATACAACAAATTAAAAATATAGAAAGTAGGATATTCTATTTTATTGAATAATATCTTTGAAATGATTGCCAATTCTTCAGAAGATTCAATACTAATAAAGATAGGATTCTGCTGTATTTTATTCTTAATGATATTAAATATCTCCTGCATATTATCAGGAAGCAAAGAACATTTCTTCAAAAATTTCCCATCATTATTTGATATTAATAAATCATTAAATTTATACAAATTTGTAATCTCACAAATACTCTCAACAGTTTCTTGTGAGAAAATATCATCTGGTATAATTTCATTTAATGCGCAATTTTGATTCTTCTTTGTTGGAATCCATTTTTTCTGCCAAACTGTTTGTTTTATTTCATCAAATACACTTTTTTCTTTATTAGAGTATGCCCTTCTTAATTGTGAAATAATCCATTCATACTCGCCATCATTCTGTGTATTTACTTCCAGAAAAAGTTTGACAGCTTTTCCTGCAGTAAGAATTCGCTTTTCGTCTATCAAACTTTTTTGTTTTACACTTAGTATTTCATTATCATCAAGTTTAATTAATTTCTGAGAAAGCGAGAATGTACTTGGGAATTTAATGTTATCTATATTGAGATAACAGTTTTCGATATCTACTTCTTTTAATATTTGTCCTGTCAAGAAATCTTTATGGATAGGTAATTTCCAAAATAAGGTTTTATATCTATCAGATGTGATTTCTTTTAATATTTTTTCAATAAATCCCTCAGAACTCAATACAGGATCTTCCAGCAAGAAAGATAATGAATTATTCCACGAATAAGCATTTAGCTGTTCAAAACAGGCTTGATTATTGATGAATCCTATGTTTAATATTTCTTTATTCTGATTTATAAATTCTATGCAATTTTTATATTCTCGAGGAATAACTAACTCTTCATCCGTTTTACATCTTTCATAAATCTTCTTCCAATCAGAATCACATTCTGAAGCATAAACTTTTAATTCCGGTATTGGATCTACAACTTTGAATCCAGCTAATAGAAATCTATAAAAGTTTACATCCTTCTCTTTTACAGAAAAAGAATGTCTAAGTAATTCAGTAACAAAAGGAGCTTTATAAGATTCTACATAGAATAAGTTCTCATAATCTTTCTGACTTGCAAATGATTCAAGAATACACTCTGTATTGTTATCAAGTATTAATTTTCTTTCATTTTCATCTAAGCCGAAATCTTCAATATCGTTTTTAGTATATAATGCATAAATTTTATCTTCATAAAAAAGATTTGAATATAGAAAAATAGGATCTTCCTTTTTTATTACACCCAATGCAGTAAATAGACAGTGTGAATTTAATATTTGCTCACATTCATGAGAGTTTTTATATTCAATTTGATTTTGCGTCTTTACATTTAACAGACCAAATATTGTTATATCAGGAAAATATTTTATTATTTCTTTGATGTAAGTTCTTAAGGATATCAATCCACTTAATATAGTATTTTGTGTTTCTCCCGAAAAATTATTACGGACTAAAAAAGCACAAATTGAACGTGACCTATCAGATTCTGTACCAAGTATAAGTTCCTGTATTATTCCTTCATCAGTAAGATTATGAACATTTATAAATCTTGGTACAAGTATAAAATCCGTTTCCTGCATCCACATTTTTTGCCAATCAGAAACAGGTATTCTTAAATTTTTTCTTTCTCTATTATCAACTGCAAATATTTTGTATCTAGATGTTGTTACTTGATTAATTAAGTCGAATAAATCTTTTAATGCAGAATTTACTGCAGATAATTCTTCCAATTCACATTCAGATAATAATTGTCTAACTTTTGAAATCAACTTTTTGCTCAAGTTATCATTTTTCCCAAACTCGCCTGCTAAAGAAAAAACAAAATTTCGTAAAATATCTATTAACACTCTATTCGTAATAGACTCTTTTGGAAGATTTTCAATTAACTCATAAACAACTTCAATATTTGGATTATATTCATTAGGAAGGAGATAAGATGATTTTGAATTACCTACTACAAAAGTTGTTCTTTTATTGGAAGTTAAAGTAGGAAAAATCCTTTTTATATTTTCCGGACTTGATTCGGATATAAAAAGATAATTTGCTTCTTCTCCTTTTAAATCAAGAAGTTGCCATTCTGCATTAAGTTTACCCCAGCTTTGAACATATGTCTTAGCAAAACCATATTTTTGAGTTGTATATTGATTTATAACATTGTTATCAACTTTGCTTAATTGATTTAGCGCCGATAAGATTTCTGTCATTTCTGGAGAAGTACATATCTTATCATTTAAGGCTTGCTCAAAAAGTTTTGGTAGTGATGGGAAAACAATATTCTGACTAATAAGTCTATTCCAACACCCAGAAGCAGAATCTTTATTTGTTACTTTTTTGATATCAAGTTCATCAACAGGGGTTGTTAAATAATCATATTCTAATACGCCCTGTCTTCCGTGGTCTATCATAAATGGTGCATTAATTAGTAGTGTATAATCAAAATTGGAATTAATTTTGTATTCAAGTTTTTGCTCAATTTTACCACTTTCTTTTTCTTCCATGTCTTGCAACGGTAATAGAACACAAAATTTTACATTTAATACAGCAGAATCTTTTAGTTTTGGAGTTCTGACAAGTTCTAATGTACATCTGCGAATATTCTCATTCTCAACTATCTTATCACCAATTAATTTTTTTGCATCAAGAGCAATAAATAATTCATTTTTTGTCTCATCTGCAAGTTTTGTTTCAGAATAAAATGAATATTTTGCAGTGGAGTCACCAGTTATTTCATTTTTTCCATTTGCTTTTATTATGAACTTTTCCGAGTTATTAATTTCATAACGGATTTCTACAAGATGCTTCTTCCCTTTTACAGAAGCTTCCTGTAGAAGGGCAAGACATATTGTCAAATCTTTGATAAGTTCATCTTTACTTGTTCCAAATGGAAAGTTCATATCTACTGAATTTCCGCTAGAAATATGAAGTTTTTCATTTTCCGCAGCATAATTAGTTTTTCCCGGTATTAATATTGTAAGTCCTTCTTTTTTGATATTTTTAGGTAATGAATTTAATATTATTGTTTTATCTTCTTCTTGTAATTCAGACCATTCTTTATGGATATAATTTGGATTATCAGATTTATACCAAGGATTAATGAAATCAACTTCTTTTCCATCGACAATATAGAAGAAAAAATCACAAATATGATAAATACTTTTCATCCCTAAACCATATTTACCAATTTTCCCTGCATCATTTTTTTTATCTGACCCACCAATTGTACGCATCGCTTTTTCATTCGATTCATTGAAAGGTCCATTATTATAAACAAGAATGCCTACATTTTTTAATAATTCATGTTTAGCTTTTTTATCCCCTGGGAAAGATTTAATTACCAGTTCTGTAGCTTCTGCATCATTTGCATTCTGTATTAATTCTTTTAAAATTGGAAAGCCATTATTATTTTGAATTTTATATCTCTCAAGATTGGTTCGTATATTATCTATTGCTTCAAAATCATAACCCAGATTTTTTTCTGCTACAGCCATTTTAGATTCAATCTCCATGCAAAACTTGAACACCCTTATTATACCCCATTTTCCCGCAAAAAACAAGAAAAACGGGCCTTCGCCCAAAGCAAAAGCCCGATCTTCCCGCCATACCAGCTCGCCTTACCGCCCCCCCTCCATCAAAAAAACTTCCCCACATAATCCCAAACCCGCTTGTTCGCCTCGAGCCGTTCCGCGGCTGTAGCGTCACCGCAATCCTTTTGCGTAACATAAACACGCCTTACTTCTTGCTCACTGCTCCGCTCCCGTTCCAGTCCTTGCGACAGTTCTTTCCTCACCTCCCTCACCCGCCGCAACGCCTTGGCTTCCACGGTACGGACATCCACGCGCGTCATTCCAAAGCGCTCGCACACTTCCTTTATTGTGTTGCATTTTCCGTTGTCAAGGCCAAAGCGCATTCTTAGAACGTCTTGTTCCAGCGGAGTAAGCATAGACAAAACGCTTTGCAACTGTTCCCTCAACACTTCATAATCAGATGGCGTCCTCTGTTCCATATATTCCTCCTTGCGATAATTTTTGCGGATAATGCCTCTACCAAAAATTGCACTCGCGCATCCAGAGCCCTGTTTCGCCGTAGATGTTGCATCTAGGGTCATACCAGCTTCTGCCCCAATTCTCCATCATTGTGTAATAGTTCGGATTTTCGCACCGCGTTTCCACCTCAATCATGCCTACCTTTATAAACAAATGATGCATGTTGTTTGCAGGATTCATATTGCGGACAATTATACAGTAGCAAGCAGACTCAGGATAATATTTGTCCCAAAGGCGCTTAAAGCCGCACGCATAATCAACGCAGTTTACGCGTCCGTCTTTGTTGTAATCTCTTATGGTCCTGTTGTTTTCTTCAATGCATCGAATTATATCTTCGCCATGTCTGCGGAACGGACTGGAGCATAATATAGCGCTTGGCCTTTCATAGGGGTCGGCGGCGGCCTCGCCAATAAAAAAAGCACTCAATGCAAGCATTATAATCCCCGAAATCAATATGCCAAAAAACACCTTTAAGTTATACTTTACATAGTCAGAAGCTCCCAACCACTGGCTGGGAGACAGCGAATCTTCCTGCCACTGTTCCGCCACATAAGACGCAAGCCTTTGCCTGTCATAGTCAGACATTTGGTTGTAGCAGCGCTCGTATTGAGCGTGAATCTGGCAGCTGGCGCACTCCGCTTTTGAGCAGCGGCCAAATTGAATGCGGCAAATGCAAGCCGAACGGCCTTTGGCAAGCTCCCTTACTGCAAGGTCGTTAAAAGTTTCCTGTCTAGTGACAAAACGCATCTCTCTTTCGTTACTCATAAGCGCCTCCTTAAAAAATTATCTAAAACGACAGCCAACAAATCCGCCGCGTCAAGGCTTAATCATCTCCTCCGGCTCCTGCTTTTTTAGTTCGTCGATGAACTTGCTGTTCCTAAGGCCTTGCCAAAAGTATGGGTTTAATATTAAAGCGATAAGAACGACAGGCATCATAAGGCCAAGAAACACAAGAACAGTAATCTTCACGACTTCCAAAATTTCTTCCATATCCATAAACGACCTCCTGTTTTTATAAGCCGGAACCTTGACAATTCCGCCTTATGCCGTATAATATAGCCTTAGTCCATTCCCAAGTCACGGGAATAAATTTGGAATAAAATGCCGACAAGGAGCCCCTATGGCGATAGACTTTACCGAAAAAGCCAAGCGATACCAAGCGATTGACCAAATAATCGCTTCTGGCCGAAAGCTCAAATGGAACCAAATAATCTCGGAACTAAAGACGGAATATGGCATTCAAACAAGCAAGACGTCGTTTTTCCGCGACATAGAGGAACTGCAAGAAAAATACCAAGCGCCGATTGACACCGACTTTGAGACCAACGGCTACTTTTACACAGACCCAAAATACCGACTCCCCCGCTTTTACACTGACGAAAACGCAGCAAAGGCCGCGCGCCTGATAAAGACGCTGATGGACAGGGTAAAGGGAAATCCGCTTTACAAGGAAGCGCAGGAAGTTTTTGAATCGCTCGCAACCGAAAGCCGCGACCTTTCAATAGAAAACATCAAGATAAACAAAAAGCCCGACAACGACAGAATCATTTTTGTGGGCGCGCCCAACAAGGACATTCCGGCGGAAACATGGCGGCTTATCGACAAGGCCCTGCAAGAAAATCTTGTCATAACCTTTGACTACAAATCGCTAACCGACACAAAAGCTAAAAAACGCCGCGTCCAGCCCTGGCAGTTGATTTACGACAACGGCAACTGGAACCTGCACGCGCTTGACGTTATAAAAAACGGCCGGCGCCGCTATTCGCTCGGCGAGATGAAAAACATCCAGCTTACAAAAGAAGTGTTCCGCCTGCCCAAGGACTACGACTTTAGAAAAATGACAATGGGCTCCTTTGGCTGCATGTGCCACGACTCATACTTGAACTTTAAGATTCATCTGCACGGCTACGCCGCCCGCTACGCAAAGAATCGCATTTGGGGCGAAGAGCAAAAAATCGTACCAGACAAAAATAATCCAGGCCCTGACGGCGACGGCATAATTCTAACTTTCCGCAGCAACCAACTATTTTCTGTCCAACGGTGGACTTGGCAATGGGCAAGCGAAGCCTGGCCTCTTGAGCCAAAAGAACTCGTGGACGACTGGCTGGAAAAACGAAAGCGCGTAAATGAAGTGAAGGTGTGAGAAGAAACAGGCGGACTTCCACATCACCCCATCACGCACCTAACCCTGTGTCCCGGCGCCACTTCGCGCAACGGCGGAAGCGCGCTAAGGCATTCGGGCTTGGCGTGGGGGCAGCGGTGGGCAAAGGGGCAGCCGTTTTCTTTGGAAAGAACGCTGGTCACTTCTACGCTGGAGGCTTGGGCCTTGCCTTGCGCGCCGTCGAACAAAACTTTTGCGTATGGGTGGCGGGCGTTTTGGAACAAGGTGGCGGCGGGAGCTTCTTCGACAATCGCGCCGCGATACATTACCGCGATGCGGTCGCAGAACCAGCCCGCGACTTTTAGGTCGTGCGTGATAAAAACAAACGAAAGGTTCTTTTTGGCGCGCAGGTCTTGAAGCAAGTTCAATATTTGCCCCTGGATCGAAACGTCAAGCGCGCTTACGACTTCGTCGCAAATCAAAAGCTCTGGGTCCATTATCAAGGCGCGGGCGATTGAAACGCGCTGGCGCTGGCCGCCGGAAAATTCCGACGGGCGTTTTTCCAAGTGGCGCTCGGCAAGCCCTACTTCGGCAAAAACTTTTTTGGCGCGCTCGCGCAATTCTTCCGCGCCGATCTTTTTCGGCGAAAACTTAAAGGCGTCGGTAAGGACGGACAGCGTTGTCATTCTAGGATTTAGGGAACGCGCGGGGTCCTGGAAAATGTATTTTACGCGCCGCCTGTATTCAGCCAGCGCTTTTTTTTTGTAGTCGAATATGTTTTGGGCGGGAACGGAATCCAGGTCGCCCGATTTTTGGGCTTGCGACAAGGCTTGCGAGCCGGCGGGATAATACAAAACGCGGCCGCTTGTCGGCTCGTACATGCGAACAAGCATGCGCGCGGTGGTGCTTTTTCCGCAGCCGGACTCGCCTACGATGCCCAAAGTTTCGCCGCGCCGCAAGTCAAACGAAACGTCGTTCACCGCGTAAACCAACTGGTCTTTCTTGGCAAAGAAGCCGGCTTCCAAATCAAAACTCTTAAACAAGTTTTCGGCTCGCAAAATCAAGTCGCTCATGCTTTGGCCTCCGCTTCTTTCCAGCAAGAATAATTTTGCGCCTTGCATTCTTCTTTGACAAAAGAGCAGCGCGGCTCAAAGGGACAACCCGGCGGCGGATTTTTTGGATCGACTACACTTCCCAGAATCGAAAGCAATTTTTGGTCCGTGTAGCTCGTTCCAAATTTTGGAAGGGCCGAGAGGAGCGCTTGCGTGTAGGGATTTTTAGGCCGCTGGCAAACGTCAGCCGCGCTTCCCTCCTCCATAATCTTTCCGCCGTACATGACAATCATTCGGTCTGAGATTTGCGACACCAAGTCTATGTTGTGCGAAATAAAAATTATCGATAGCCCCCGCTTCTTTTTTAAGTCCAAAAGAAGGTTCACAATTTGCGCTTGGATCGTGACGTCAAGCGCGGTGGTCGGCTCGTCGGCGATCAATAGTTCCGCGTTTTGCGCCAGCGCGAGCGCGATTCCGATTCTCTGCAGCTGGCCGCCGGAAAATTGGTGGGGATAGTTCTTCAATCGCTTTTGCGGATCGGGAAGGCCTACCTCGCCCAAAATTTTTGCCGCTCGCTCGTCGCTTTCTTTTTTTGTTATTTGAGGCTCGTTGTTTTTGTAGAGTTCGTAAAAGACAGAGCCGACGTTTTGCAAGGGGTCAAAGGAACGACCCGGCTCCTGCAAAATAAGCGCTATCTTTTTTCCGCGATATGGGCGCAGTTCCTTTTGGCTTAGCGCGGTGAGTTCCGTTCCTTCAAAAAATATTTTTCCTGACACGCGCGCGTTTGCCGGAAGCAAGCCCGGAATCGCGGTTGTGCTTACAGACTTTCCGCTTCCCGACTCGCCGACGATTCCAAGAATTTCGCCGCGGCGGACATAGTAGCTTATTCCGCGAACGGCGCGTGTCAAACCCGCCTTTTGGTCCAGGCTTTCAAAGTCCACGCGCAAGTCTTGGACTTGCAAGAGGGCGTCGGCGGGCGCGGCGCTTTTTTGGCTTGCGTCCGATTTTTGCTCACGATTCTCGTCGCCGGCAGTTCCAGTCTTGTCAGCAATCTCCGCCCGCGCTTCTTGGTCTTGCGAAGCCTTTTTGTTCATCGCTTTCTTTCGCTTCCAGGTTGGGAAGACGGCGTGGTAGGGATCGTAATAATCGCGCAAGGCGTCGGCCAAAAAGTTAAAGGCCAGCGTCGTGGCAAGCAAAAGCCAAACGGGATTCAAAAGCCAAGGATAGCGGCTTAGGTTGCTCAGCGTAGAAATTTCTCGGTTTATCATCGAGCCCCAGCTTACGGAGGGGTCGGCGATTCCCAAGCCCAAGTAAGAAAGAGTCGTCTCGCTCATGATAAAGGCGGGAACGCTAAGAGCCGCGCTTACAATCAAAAGGCTAGAAATCTGCGGAATGATGTGCCTAAAAATTATCGCAAGGTCGGGAACGCTTTCCAGCGCGGCGTTCTGGACAAAATCTTCGCGCTTAATCGCGTGCACCATGCCGCGAATCGTTCGCGCGCTGCCAGGCCAGCCGACAAGCGAAAGGATCATCGTGATTATCATGTACGCCGTTCCGCTGTCCAGCTTTGAGTTTAGCAAGGAGCGCAAGAACAAAATCAAGTAGAGCGACGGAACAAGCATAAAGAATTCGGCAAAGCGCATCACAGCCCAGTCGGTCTTGCCGCCGTAGTAGCCGGCGGCGCCTCCCAAAATCATCGCAAGCAGCATGCTTACCGCTGTGGCAACAAAGCCGATTGTCAAAGAGATGCGGCTTCCGTAAACCATTCGGCTGAACATGTCGCGGCCCAAGTTGTCCGCGCCCAAAAGATAAACGGGATATGCGCCGCCGGCGTTAAGGTCTTGCGAGCCGTTTTGGCCGGCAGCAACCGTTCCAAACAAGTGGCGGTCGCAGGGAATCGCGCCGAACAATTTGTATGGCGCGCCTTTGACAAAAAACTTTACCTTGTGTTCCGCTCCCTTAACAAAAGCGTACTTCCAGTTTATCATGCTTATTGTCTTGGCTTCTTTTGCCACAAGGCCGTTTTTTGTCAAACGAATGTTGGCCGGATGGAAAGTGTTCTCCTCAAAGGTGAGCGTTGCCGGATACGGCGCGACAAAGTCCGCGAAAATCATCGTAAGATACAAGAGCGCCAAAACGATTACGGAAGCAAGCGCGAGCGGCCTAGTCTTTATGTAAGCGAAAAATTTCTTCATCGGCTTAGCCCTCCGCTCCGTAACGAATGCGAGGATCGACAAGCGCCAAGCAAATGTCGCTGACCAACATTCCGACCAAAACAAGCGCGGAGATGAACATTTCGTCCGCCAAGACCAAATTTATGTCCTGCTGCAAAACCGCGTCGTACATCAAGCGGCCGATTCCCGGATAGGCAAAAATAATTTCCAAAACAAGGGAGCCGCTAAAAAGGCCGGCAAGCAAGTTGGCGCTTCCGGTGATGTAAGGGTTCAGCGTGTTGCGGAAGGCGTGGTTAAAGTAAACGCGCTTTTCGCTGATGCCCCGCGCGCGCAGGGCAAAGATGTAAGGCAAGCCCATTTGGTCAAGCATCGTCGCGCGGATCATGCGCATCGTTCCGCCCGCTCCGCCCAAAAACGCGGCAAGCAAGGGAAGAAAAACATGGCGGCCATAGCTAAAGACAAACTTTGCGGGAGCCGCTTCAAAAGGAAAGTCGGGATACGCGGTGACAGGAAAAAGTTTTGTGACGCTGGCAAAAAGTTGCAGCAAAATCAAAAGCAGCATTCCCGGAAAGGCGTTAAAGAACAAGGCAAAAAATGTGACGCCAACGTCCAAGCGGCTTCCCGCCTTGCTTGAAAAATAAACGCCCAGGGCAAAACTTGCCGTCGTGATCAAAAGCAAAGAAATTAAATTTAAAAGCAAAGAGTTCCACAAGCGGGAACGGATCAAAAAGCCGACCGGCGCGCGAGAGATGAGGCTCACGCCCAAATCGTGGTTCACAAAAACGCGCTTTAGCCACTTGGCGTACTGAATGTAAAAGGGCTTGTCGATTCCAAGCTCGGCGCGCAAGGCGGCCATTTGCTCGTCCTGGAATTTATTGTCGCTTGCGGCAACGTTCTTGGCGCCGCCCTCGCCTTGCGCTCCAGCCATAATTTGCTGGGTCATCATTTGGTCAACGATGTCGCCGGGCGCCAATTCCATCAAGCCGAACATGGCGAGGCCCAGCAAAAAAAGCAGGGCCAGCATCGTGACAAAACGGCCGGCGATGAATGTGGCCAAAGGAGAGGCGTTGCGGATTTTTTTCACAAACGCAAGCAGCGGCATTCTAGTTCCTGCCGTTGTACTTTAGCGCGAGCATCGTAAGGTCGTCAAACTGCGGCGCGTCGCCGACAAACTTGTCAACCTCGCCGCGAACGATTTTCAAAAGCTCGGCGGGCGCGGCGGCTGCGTTTACGTTAAGAGCTTTTTCCACGCGTTCAAATTCAAACAACTGATTTTGCGCGTTGGTCGCCTCGGGAACGCCGTCTGTGTAGATGAAAAGCGTCGCGCCTTTATCCAACTTGATTTCGTAGTCGGTGTAAACCATTCCTTCCATTCCCGCAAGAACCAAGCCGCGCTTGTCCTTCAAAAGCTCAAAATTTCCGCCGGGCTGGCGGATGGCCGGATACTCGTGGCCCGCGTTGGAGGCGGTTACGATTCCCGTGTTCAAGTCCAAGATGCCAAACCACACAGTTACAAAAAGGCTCGCTTCGTTTCCTTCGCACAACTGGTTGTTGGCGTCGCGCAAAACTTCCGACGGCTTGGGAACGTTTCCAAAAAGCGCGCGGTTCTTTATGACCGTTTTTGAAATCGCCATAAAGAGCGCGGCGGGAACGCCTTTTCCCGAAACGTCGGCGATGACAAGCGCCAAGTGGTCTTTGTCTATAAAGAAAAAGTCGTAAAAGTCTCCGCCGACTTCCTTGGCCGGATCCATCGAAGCGGCAAGCTCAAATTCCGCGCGGCCGGAAAATTCCGGCTCCACGCGGGGCAACATCGCGGCTTGGATTTGCGTGGCAACGTTAAGGTCGGCGGAAATGCGCTCGTTTTCCTTTGTTTCGACAAGCAGCTTTTGCATGTATTCCTTTGTGTCGCTAGCCATCGTAACCAACGCGTTTGAAAGGCTTTGAATTTCGTCCTGCGTTTTGATTTTAGGGTCCTCAAAGTTAAGGCTTTCAACGTCGTCGCCGCTCGCCTTTGAAACAAAGTCAACAGCGGAATTTTGCAAGGACTTAAGCGGGTGAATCAAGCGGCGCTTGAGCCAAAGGATAAGAACAAGAATGAAAAACGCGGCGAAAATGCAGCCGGCGAATAGAAGCTTAAGCGGATAAACGCGAATCATCGTGTCGATGTCTGACATGTTGATGTCAACGCTCAACACGCCCAAGGGATTTCCAATTGAGTTGCGGATGACGATTGAAGTTGTGAACACGCTTCCCCACTCAGTTTTGTTCGGATAGTACCAAAACTCGTTCGGCTTGCTGTTCTTGTAAAAATCCAAATATTGCCTGGCCACTTCGGCGGGAAATTCCGTTCCGCTCAAGTCGCCCAAGCGGTTTGTCATTCCTTTGGCGTAGTCCGCTTCAGTGTTGCCGGTGCAAATGTATTTCATATTGTCTTTGTCGTTGTCGTTGAGCGGTTCAATCATGTAAAGCCAATCAATTTCGGTGTTGCTCTTTATAAAGTCAAGACGGTCGCTCAAAGCCTTGTGCGCGGCGTCTTGCCGTCCGGCGACTATCGACAATTCAACTTCGTCCCAGTCAACGCCGTGGGCCGCCAAATTCAAAACGGCTTCTTCATAGTCCATGTACTTTTGAATCATTCCCTTATAGTAAGTTTGATAGC
>JBGUQT010000022.1:0-4169 GCA_045131275.1 Treponema sp. | reverse complement strand
ATATTCTCCTTGCGATTTTTTCCTTAACGCCTTAATAGCCCATTCCGCTTTCTTGGCGGCGGACTTTTTGCTTTTCTTCGGGCTTGTTTTCCTCTTTCATTTGCCAGCCCTTGTCGCCAAGTTCAAGCGTCGTCGAAACAAGCTTCGCTTCGTTTTTGTTCTCCGCGTTCGTTTCCGGCTTGTTTTTGAAGCCGGACATTGCCCAATCAATCATGTTTGTTTTTGTCGTGAACGAAAGCGATTCTTTCAAGTCGTCCATGTTGATTTCCGTCCGACCGTCCAAGTTGGCTATTGTGAGCGCGATTTGCTTCGTGTAAGCCGCCATTCGCGGCGACATTCCGTTTTCCGCGGTCTCCCTGTCCAAGAGTTCCTGGCATTTTTGGTCAAGATTGCAATGCTCCGCGATTTCTTGCGGCAAAAGCTTGCCGTTGTATGTTCCGCGCTCGCGCTGGATTTTTATAGCGGCCTCAACCTTTTCCTTCATTTCTTGAACTGTGATTTTGCGTCCGTCGGTAGAGTCCTTTTCGACGTGCTCCTTGATTGGAACCCTGTCCAAAAGCGGGGCGCTGAATTTTTTCCAATAAAGGTCAATGCCTCTCTCCGAGCACAAGCACATTTTGTCGTGGCTTCCCGCACAGCCGCAGGGGCAAGGATTCGTCGTCATCGCAAGCTGGAAATTGGATGGAAAAACAGCCGTTCTTCCGGCCCTTGAAAGAGCGATTCTTCCTGTTTCCAAGGGAACTCTCATCATCTGCAAGACGCTGGAACGGAATTCGGCGGCCTCGTCCAAGAACAGAACGCCGTTATGTGCGAGCGATATTTCGCCGGGGCGGCATTTCGCTCCGCCGCCGCACATGCCTTCCAATGAAGCCGACATGTGGGGCTGTCTGAAAGGCGCGTCTTTTTTCAAGCCCTCGTTCGGACTCATCAATCCGGCGATGCTGTGAATTCTTGTGACGACTTCGGCTTCTTCGTCGGTAAGCTTCGGTGTCAAAGCTGGAATCAAGTATTGCGAAAGCATTGTTTTTCCGCTACCGGGAGCGCCGACAAGAAGAATGTTGTGCTTTCCGGCCACCGCGATTTCAATCGCCCTCGCGGCCTTGTAGTAGCCGTCAAGGTCTACGTTTTGTTCGGCTTCTTTTAGCAAATTCTCGTTGAATTCAACGGCGTTCTTTTCCGCGTTTTGGGAAGTCTCTTTTTTTACAAACGGCTGGTTGATTTCAAAAGCGTTGCGGATGTCGTTGAGGCTTGAAACAGGAAGCGCTTCGATTCCGGGAACTTCAAGAGCCTCGTTCAAGTTTTGCTCCGGAACGATTACCTTGTAAATGCCGGCGGCCTTGGCACTTGTAACCGCCGCTTGGACGGCTCTTACAGGCCTTACGGCTCCCGACAAGTCGAGGCCGCCCAAGACCAAAATCTTTTCGTCGCCGCTGATTTTTCGCTCCGCCGCGTGGATCGCCGCAGCGACCGCGAGGCGTTCCAAGTCGCCCTCTTTCCGCAAGTCGGCGGGGCTTAAGGAAATCAAGACGCGCTCCGCCGGAAAGTCAAGGCCGCTGTTTCTGAACGCGGCCTTTATAACTTCGCGGGTTTCCGCGACTTGTGAATCGGCCAAGCCGACCAAATCAACGGCGGGGATTCCCCTTCTGACATCCACTTCTACGTTAACGATACTGCCTTCATATCCGAACGGCTCATAGCTATAAATTTCCATAACAATTCTCCTTGATTTTTTTAGTAAGACATTCCGCCGTATGCCTTCGCCTTTCTTCGATTCGAGTCCGCGACTTTCATTTCCTCGATTTTTTTCGCGTTCTCCAAATTGTAGTTTTTCGCGACGGCGACGCGCTGAAGCTCGATTCCGGCGGACAAAGCCTTGCAGATGATTTTTCCCGCGCGCTGGACGGATATTTCTTGGTTGTCAACTTTTTCAGAAAGGCCGAGCGCGCTTTTGTAGCAAGCGCTTTCGTTGGCCTTGTTGTTGGCGGCCGCCGCTTCGGGCTTTCCAATAGAATTGGCGAGGTTGTGCATGTAGCTGCAGCTTGTCACAGGAAGCAAGTCGATTCCGTCCTCCCTGCTCTTCTCCGCGACCTTTTCCTTTACTTTTTGGAGCTTGGCGTTTCCGCCTTTTTTGTTAAGCTCCTTGTTGCTCTGAAAAGCTTTGAAGTTGACTTCCTCTTCCGATTCGCCGAGCGAATAAGACGCTTTTTTGGAATAGTAGTTCAAAAGCTTTTCGCGCGAGCGGTCGCTCAAAGAGTCGATGTTGTAAAGGTATTGCTCTTTCTTTCCGCTGCCGCCGTCAGCGATGTATAGCTCTTGCTCGTTCAAGTGCGTGGCGTTGAAATACTTTGTGAGGCAAAGGACAGGCTCCGCGCCTTTTTTCGTAACGAGCGTTCCTATTTCGCTTTGAATCTTGTTAAGCTCGTCGCCGTAAATCCAAAGGTTTGACGACCAGCCTTTGAGGCTCGCCATCTGTTCCAAGGCGATCGAGTTTTCGTCATTGATTGTTTTTCCTGTCGTGATTTCGCGGGGAAGTTTGTTCAAGCTCATATTGAAAAACGGAAGCGACTTGTTCCTTGCGTTTTTGTCGAAAGCGGCGAAAACTTGCTTGTAAAAGTATTCTTCCGCGTTCAGTCCGTAGCCGTGAAAATTTGAATAGAAGTCGGTCAAACTTTTTGCTCCTTGTGATAAAAAAAAAGTTGCCAGCCCCGTGAATCTGACAACTCGAAAAGTGCTAGCGGTCCATTGACTGGCTCTTTTCGCGCTTGCGCTGTTTGGGCTTCTGCTCTTGGGCTTTTTCATTCTTCTGCGCGAGGCCAAGCTCCTTTTCGCGCCCTTTTACAAGGGCGAACGCTTTCTTTTCTGTTTCAAAAAGAAGGTCGCCAAGCTTTGGAATGGCGGGATTTTTTTCTGAGGATTTGGCAAGCTCGTTGTCAACCACGGCTGAAAGGTTCGCCTTGAATTTCTCCGCGACTTCCGGCGACACGTTCACATTTGCGCCGCTCTGGCAAGCGGCAACATATGCGCCAAGATATTCCGTCACTTCGGGCGAAGTGATTGTGAATGTCTGGCCGGTCAAACGAGTCTGCTGCTTGATGTTCTTTTGGGCGAATTCCTTGAATTTGGCCGGGTCGTCCATTTGTTCGGGGAAGAACAAGCGGGCCATCTTAAATTCTTCGTCCTTGTCCTTGAACATCACGCCGACGCCATGTTCGCCCTGTTTGACTGAATTACCGGCCTTGGTGATAACGCCGTAAGCGGCGACAACGTTGGATTCGTATCCTTCTTTCGTTTTTTTCAAAACGGCGGGAATCATGGCCCTTGCGTCAAGGGCGTAGCCGGTGCTGGCGCTGCAAATGAGCATGGGCTTCACTTTTCCGTCTGTGGGAAGGAACGGAGCTGTGTTGTTTTGGATTCCGTCTTTGATGAGGTTGGCCCGCTGGCGGGCGAGGTAATAGCCGCTCAAGTCATTTTTGGCGACTGACAAATTTTGGGTTTCTGACATAAGAAACCTCCTTTACGCTTGCGGCTTACTTTCATCGGCCTTAGGAGTCCAAACCGAGCAAGTCCGCGAAGATTCTATTTCCATACGGAAATAAACTGTTTCCAGTTGGCAATATTATAGCGCCATTTTCTTATTTGTCAATATCTATTTGCTTGTTTGGCAATATTGTTTTTATGCAGACATTCTGCTATAATTGGAGGTATGAGACACAATGTCACGGTTGACGTTCCATACTCAAAAAATCTTCCCTACACGCTCTTTTCAAAAGGCTCGCAGATCGAGCTTCCGAGCGTAGACAGGACAAAAGAGTTCGTCCACTTCAAATACGGCGGCGGCACGGTGTTCGCCCTTTTCTACACCTTCACGACCGTCGGAAGAAAGCGCGTCCGCAGGGCTTACGTCGCGACTGGCTGGAGCGACGAAAAGGACGGAGAGCCTTCAAGCCTTCCCGGAGTTGACGAGCCGCTTTACATTCTGTTCAAGGCTCGCGGGCGCGAGGTTGACCGCCTTAAAAGGGTTCTATACGTGCTGGTTGACGAGCAAGGCGACGAGCACAAGGCGTTCAAGCTGCCCCTGCTCTTTTGGCACCGATTGTGTGCCCTTATAAGGCAGAGCAAAGCCGCTAGGAGCGACGTTCGAATTTTGTGGGAGCATTTCGCGAAAAAGA
>JBGUQT010000021.1:0-5250 GCA_045131275.1 Treponema sp. | reverse complement strand
CCGCCGCCGCGTCGTTCCCGCTGGCCACGCTAAGGCCCGTCAAAAGTTCCTCAAGCGTTACGATTTGCCCCTTTCCCAAAAACATGAGGGAAGAATGGGGCGGAGCGCTTGCGGCCCAGCTTCGTTCGTCCAGGGGAATCGTTTGTAAAAGATTCGCCTCTCCGCGGCGGACTTTTTCCAAAACGCATTGCATTAAAAAAAGCTTGGTCATCGAAGCGGGCGGAACAATCGCGTCAGCGTTTTTTTGATAAAGGACATAGCCCGATTCGTAGTCGGCCAAAATCGCCGCGCCTGCCGCAAGCTCAAAGTCCGCGGCGGGCGGCTCGTAGGGAAGGGCGCGCAAAGTTTGCGTCCTCTCAGGATAAAGGGCGTCCATCGCCCGTTCAAAGTCAGCGCTTTGCTCTTGGCTCAAAGGCGGCGCGGCTTTTGCGGATTTTTCTATCGAGGCCGCGCGCGTGAGCAAAAAAAAAGCGAAACTTGCCGCTAAAAAAAGCGGCAAGAAGGCTGCGGCGTTTGAAAGCGGGCGATTTTTTTTAGATGTCAAAGTCGCGCCGCCTATTTCCTGCGTCTAGTCTCGAACTTAGGATAGAACAATATGTCGTGGTCAAGCGGCTTTAATGTTATGAAGTCTTTTCTGAGTTTCACAAATTTAAGGTCCGCCTCAAAGTAGGGCGTGAAGTAAACGCTTATAAAGACGCCTGCTTCCTTCATTTTTACAGGAGGAACCGACATTACAGTATGAAGGCCGAATTTTGTCGGAACGGAACCTCTTACGCTTATGGCTGAAGTTCCAAGCCCGAACGAAGGCGTAAGGCAGAACCAAGGCTCGAATGTAATTGTTGTGTCTTTTGCCCCGCGGTTTCCAAGCCCTATGTAAAATTCCGTGTTGTTTATTCCCTTTCCGTTGGCGTAGGGCTCGAAATACGGTTTTGCGAACCATTCAAATCCGTAGGTGGCTCCCAGTTTCACCTCTCCGCCATACATTCCCGAAAAGCAAATGCGCGGATCAAAGGCGCCTTCAAGCTTGAAGTTTATGCCGGTCTTGGCCGTAACGCCGAAGACCAAGGGAACGCCCGCCACGTTTATGTTTACGTCGTTCAGCTTGACTTCAATTCGCTTCACCTTGCTTCCGAAGACTGCGGCAAGCTTTTCCGCGAGGCTTATGTTGGGCCCTTCCATTTTCTGCGCAAGGGCTGGATTGAGCGTGTAGTCAAGAATTACGTTCAACGACTGCATGTTCAAGTCCAAGTCGAGCCAAAAGGCCATCGCCATTTCAAAATCCGCGCGGCCTTTGGTTATAGATGCGGAAGCCCTCACGCCCGCGCCAAGATATACGCCGGCTGATTTTGGAGTGAATTTTTTCGACTTGTTTTTGTCGTATGGATACAAAACTACTTGGCTTATGTCGATAGTAAAAAAACGCTTCCATTCTTTTTCAAGCTCGTCATGCCTTTTTTTGTAATCGTCGTATTTTGAATGAATTGTTTTTGAAGCGTCGTCATCGACGTCATCGATATACATGTTTCGCTGGCCCGAATACAGGTATTCGGCCAAGTTGGTGGGGCTTCCAAGGTTTAGGACCATGTCCGGATAGACACCCGTCAAATCAGGGCCTTGGATAAAAGTATCCGGCGAAGACGAATACAACTCGTCTAATAGAAGGCGGCAAAATTTTGTTCTTTCCGCTGTGTCAGCGCCTGCCGTGGCGTACGCGGTTTGAGCATCAGACTTTTTTTGAGCGTCGGAGACTTTTGAGTCCAAAACGGCGTTAAAGAAATTTTCTTGCGGAAGCAGTTCGTTCAAGCGCGTGAGTATTTGATCAACGCTTGGTGAAGCAGGAAAGTTGTTATCGTTTATCAAGTTTTTTATGGACTCGGAGTCGTACAAGTCGTCAAGCAAGTCGCGCGGGCCGTTCGTTTCGTCAGGGAAATGCCAGAGCTCGTATTTGTATACAATGCTGTAATTTGCAAACTTATCTTTGTCTTCGAGCACAACATCGTTTCCAGAGCCTTTTGTGACGATATAAGTTTTTCCGCCGAAGTTCATTGTTGAGTCTGAAGTCTTCAGGCCCGCCACATCTCTGTAAAATTCATTTTCGCTTGTGGAGTCGTTGTTTTCAGCAGGGTTGTCGTATGTGTTTCCCCATTCAAGGTTGCCCTCAGAAACGCCTACTACTGACGGCAAGCAAACGATGTAGTCGCCGTAAGCCATTGATTCGTCCATTATGTAATTGTCGTCGTAATAGACATAGACAAAGTCGTTGTTGGAATTTACCGCGTACAAGCCTTTGTCAGCGCCGGACGAAACGTTTTGGGCAACCCGATATCCGGCTCGGATTTCGCTTGAGTTAAATTTGCAGAACATGTTTGAAGTGAGCGTTTCTTCTTCATTCAAGAAAGTGAGCCAGCGCGCGTTTTCGCTGTAGGGGGTTCGTTTGAGCGACGGCGCGTCGTATTTTAGGTTCTTAATGCCGCTTCCGTCTATGTCGCAGGATTCGCCTTTGTTTAGGGTGAACGATTTTGAGGACGTGGGTCCGGAAGGGGTAACCGTTGTGAATGAAAATGAAATTGAGTCAGCGCTTGCGCTTATGATTGAAATGTAGCCATAAACGGCCTTTTCGGGGATGTCTTCGTAAACGGTTTTTGTTTTTGCAGTTCCGCCGCTCAGGCTTGTATTCACGGTGACTGTGGCTTTTGGATCGTCGGTCTCTCCTGTGACGGAGTCATTGCTTGTCGGACTTTTTATTTCACTATCGCCTGAGCCGTAAAGTTTCACATTCTCCGACTTTTCCCTTAACTTTCCAAGGCGAACGCCAAATCTTGCTCCCGTTGAAATCTGCGTCAAGCCGCTCGATGTGTCGGGGTCGTATATAAGCGAGCCGCCGATAAAATTTCTGTTCGAGGTAATGAATTCATAGCTAAAAGGCTGCGATGGCGGCGTAACGTCAGACGGCGAGGAGCTGCTGTTGCTGCAAGCCGCCGCTCCAATAATAATTGGGAAAATTAGCAAAGAAATGAAATTTCTAAAGGACAGTTTTCTAAACCCTATCATAGTTCCCCCTTAAAATAGGAAAAAAAAATAACATAACTTTAAAATTGTAACATGACATTGCTTTGTTCGTCAAGAAAAAAGGAAATGAAGGCTTCCGCCCACTAGAAAAAGCGCGCGAAGTGTGTTATGATATATCAATTCAAACAAAAGGAGTTGTATATGGCAGAAAGCAATTCAAGCGTCCTTATGCCCGGTGACAAGCCGCCTTTGGCAAAATGGATTCCTTTGAGTTTTCAGCACGTATTTGCGATGTTCGGCGCCACAATTTTGGTTCCGATTCTAACTGGTTTGAGCACTTCGACCGCCTTGTTTACGGCCGGAACTGGAACGCTCCTGTACATCTTGATTACAGGCGCCAAGGTTCCGGCTTTTTTAGGCTCTTCGTTCGCTTTTATTCCGGCCCTTATCGCAATCGGCAAGGAATACGGCGTTCCGTACGCTATGGGCGGAGCGATTTTCGCCGGTATTTTCTACGCGATTGTCGCGCTTATCGTCCGCTTTGCGGGAAAAAAATGGATTGACGTCGCTCTTCCGCCGGTAGTAATCGGTTCGGTAATCATCGTAATCGGAATGTCGCTCGCTCCCACAGCCGTAAGCGAAGCCTTTTACTTGAACAACGAGTACTCTTTGGTGGCCCTAAGCATCGCCGCCGTGACTCTCGCCATCTCGGTCTTCGCGACAATCTTCCTCAAGGGCTTTTTCAACACCCTTTCAATCTTGATCGGCCTTATTGGCGGCTACTTGTTCACCCTGATCATGGGCTGCTTTTTCCCGGCCTATCATTTGATTGACTTCGCTTCTGTTCAAGAAGCCAAGTGGTTCGCGCTTCCGTTCTTGCAGTACGACGCCGCCGGCCAAGCCTTTTGGCAGGCTCCCAAGTTCAACCTTGTCGCGATCCTTACATTTGTAATCGTTTCAATCTCGACAATTTGCGAGCACATGGGCGACACGCTCACAACCAGCAAGGTTGTCGGAACTGACTTTTACAAAGACCCGGGACTTCACCGCACCTTGCTCGGAGACGGCGTCGCCACCGCTTGGGCCGCTCTTTGGGGAGGCCCGCCGAACACGACTTACGGCGAAAACATCGGCGTTATGGCCATCACAAAGGTTTACTCAGTTTGGGTAATCGGAGGAGCGGCCGTCATCGCGCTTGTCCTTTCGTTCTGCCAAAAATTCGGCGCGGTAATCCAGACAATTCCGACTCCCGTTTTGGGCGGAATCTGCACTTTGCTTTACGGCCTTATCGCCTCAAGCGGCCTTAGAACTTTGGTCGACGCCGGCGTTGACTACCAAGAAAAGCGCAACCTTACGATTTCTTCCGTCATCATGGTAATCGGAATCGGCGGCGGCGTCTTGCAGTTTATGGTCGGAAGCTTCAAGTTCTCCCTTGGCGGAGTCGCTTTGGCTACTGTTGTCGGCATTTTGCTCAACTTGATCATTCCCAAAAACAAGTCCGGCGAAGTTCAATAATATTGGCTTTTCCGCGGCTTTGCTGTTAACGCCCTAGCTTTGGCTGGGGCGTTTTTTTGTCTTTGCGGCCATTCCTCAAGCCTCAAGAGCCGCCGGAAAATAAACAAGGCCTGCAAAAATCGAGGCAAGGCTTCCAAAAAACATAAAAAAAGCCAAATCGCTTGCAAATGCTCCCGCTCCGCCAATCATCACTGGAACCGCCGCGACCAAAGTTGTGACGGACGACGACAAAACGCTTTTTAAAAGATTCTTTGCCGATGCAAAGGCTCCCGCTTTTGCGTTGGCCTTGCGCTCTCCCAAAATGTACAAGGCGTTGTTCACGCAAAGGCCGCAAATAAAGACCATTCCAACCGCGTCGCCTAAAGTGAGGGGGCAAAGGACAAGCGCCCGCAAAAGCAGCGGCGCCGAAAGCGAAATGGGAATGGTCGCAAGGACGCAAAGCGCGTCTTTTAGGTTTTCGCTCTGGGCCGCCACTAGCAAGAAAATTGCCGCCGCCGCAATTAAAAAGGCCGCGAAAATTTTCGCATAGTTTTCGTCCATCGATTCGTATTCCTTGGGCCACGAAAAATAATAGCCGTCCGGAAGATTGATTTTTTTTAGGGCTTTTTTTGCCTCATTGAACGCCTTGCCTGAGTTTTTTGTTTGAATTTCAATCGTAAACCAGGCCGCCCGCCTAAAGTCCTTTCTAAAGATTTTTGACGCTTGCTTTTCTTTTTTTATTTGGGC
>JBGUQT010000020.1:0-4580 GCA_045131275.1 Treponema sp. | reverse complement strand
CCTTGTCCGTAGGTTTGAAGGAACGGGTGAACGTTTTGCTTTCCAGCCTTGCAAGCGGAGCGCGCGCTTACATGCCTACGCAAAACGTTTTGGAATTGAGCTCGCTTCCGGAACAGTCAACCGCCATCAGCGAAGCCAACTTTGTGAGCATCGCGGGCCTTTCTTCAAACGACGATAACTCTCCGCTTTTGGAGTATATGTGGGCTTCAAACGACGCCGGCTTGTCAAAAAAGATCGACACTGAGATTCTTTCTCCTGGAGTCTCAAAGATTAACGATCAAACTATGCTTGCGGCAGCTGAGATTTGCCAGAACTTGAATCAAGACGCCGCCCAAAGCGCCGGCGAAATCGCAAAGAACATCGCGGCCCTAAACGCCGAAGGCGCGTCAATAGCGCTTAGGTCGGACGCTGTTTCAATAAAGAGGCGTGAAGAAATCGCCGTAATCACAACCGAGCTTTCAACGCGGCTTTCAAGAACCTTGAACGAATTGTCGGAGGCGGCGACAGGCAGTTTCCCCGAATACAATTCCGCCGTGCTTGACCGCGAGAACACCGAATACTTGTTCTACAGGCCCGTTCTTTACCGCCAGGGAACTTCTCAAACTTACGTCCGCGCGATAGTGTTCATATCAGTTTCTACCGCAAGCTTGATTACGACAATCGACGGCGCTAGAAGAACGGTTGTCTACACGGCGCTCGCGGTTTCGCTCTTTGCCGTTTTGATCGGCATCATAGCCTCTTGGGTTTTGGCCAGCGTAATCGTAAGCCCGATCAAGCGCCTTGCAAGCCACGTTGTGATGATCGGAAACACCGTCAACAAGGAAAAGCTTGCCGGCAAGGAAATCGTAATCAAAAGCCGCGACGAAATCGGCCAGCTGGGCGACAGCGTGAACGAAATGACCCGCGATTTGGTAAAGGCCGCCCAAGACGAACACTTGGCTATGGACGGTAAGGTAGTTCAGCGCGCTTTCTTGCCCTTGACGCCTGACAATTCCGGAGCCAAGCAAACGGTCGCGATTTTGAACGACAAAAATTTCCAGTGCTTTGGCTACTACGAAGGCGCCAGCGAAGTTTCGGGCGACTACTTTGACTACAAAAAATTGGACGAAAACCATTACGTTATAATCAAGTGCGACGCTTCGGGCCACGGAGTTCCCGCCGCCCTCATCATGACCGTCGTTGCGACCTTGTTCCGAAAATACTATGAGAATTGGTCTCCCAAAAAAGCCGGCGGCGGATTGGACGCCCTTGTCACGCAAATCAACGACTTTATCGAATCCCTTGGAATCAAGGGCAAATTCGCAACCTTGATTTTGGCCTTGGTTGACACCGCCACTGGCGACGTAAGCCTTTGCAACGCAGGCGACAACATCGTTCACATTTACGACAGTTCCGCCAAAAAGCAAAAGACTTTGACCTTGCAAGAGACCCCCGCCGCCGGCCCGCTTCCGACCTTTATGGTTCAGATGAAGGGCGGATTTAAGATAGAAAAGACCCGCCTAAAGAAGGGCGACGTTCTTTTCCTTTACACTGACGGCATCGAAGAGTCCACTCGAAAATTCCGCGACCAGGAATTCAACGTCACAAAATGCCAGGACGGCCCTGAAGGCGGCGTTCACGAAAACCACAAGGTTGGAAGCGAAAGCGAGCAAATGGAAAACGACCGCATTCAAGAAATCATCGAGGCGGTTTTGAACAAGCAAAAGTACGTTCTTAAAAAGTTCCACAATCCCGTTCCCAACGAAGTCCTTGAGTTTGACTTTACCAATTGCTCAGGCTCTACGGAAGAGGTAATTCTGGCGCTTTGCTCCGTCGAAAAAATCTTCCGCTTTTACAAGCCGCAAAACGCCGGCGAAAAGGACACCGTTCGCGTTGACCGAAGGATCGACGCCTTCTTAAAGGAACACTTTAACCTTTATGAATACTATTGTTCCAACAAGGCGGACGATTTGGCCGACAACGTTTACTTGCATTACAGCTATCTTAGGGAAGACGAGCAGTTGGACGACCTTACCTTGCTTGCGGCAAAAATTGTTTGACGAATTTGAAAAAGTGAGTTATAATTTTTTATATAGGAGTTAATATGAAAGACGAAACTAAAGAAAAAGCTTCTAAGTTTTGGAACGACATCAAGGCAGGCCTTAAGACTGGATTTTCCGCCACAAAGAAGGGCTTGGCAAAAGCCGGAACTGCCATTCAGAATTACAGCGATTTGGGCATGGTGTTGGCCGAAAAAAAGCAGTTTGAGTCAAAACTCAAAAAGGCTTACGCGGCTTTGGGCGAAGTTGCCGTAAAGAAGTTGACGGCCAAGAACGCCGCTCCCTTGACAGCCGCCGACGAAGAAGTTGCTGAATTGCTAAAAGATATTTCCGCCCTTGGAAAGGAAATTGCGAAGCGCGACAAAATCCTTAAGGCGGCAGACAAGAGCGAAGGCGCCAAAAGCGAAAAAAAAGCTCCCGCCAAAAAGACGGCTAAAAAATCAAAGCAATAGCGTTTTATACATTCCGTAATTTATGGAGGCGGCCTCTTTTGAGAGCCGCCTTTTTTAATTCAACTTTTGACGTCTTTTTGCCGATAATATAAGGGTATGAAAGTCATTAAAAGAAATTTAAAAACTTTGTTTTTCGCTCTTTCCATTTTTGCGGCTTCGGCTTTGTTCGCCGACACCGTTCATTTGGTTGAAAAAGGCGAGACCCTTTATTCAATCAGCCGCAAATATCAAATCACTGTAAGCGAGCTTCGCGCGGCCAACGGTCTTAGCGAAAGCGACGTTCTTAAGTTTGGACAAAAGCTTAACATTCCGACTCCTGACATTGAAAACGCCGCGACGCTAAATTCCGCTTCGGTGTCTGGATCTTCATACACGACAGAGAATCTTGAAACATATGTCGCTCAAAAAGGCGACACATATTACGGAATCGCCCGCGAGCGCGGCATAAAAGTCGCCGAGCTTTTCGCGCTTAACAATTTGGGAAGCGACGCTTCGCTCAAGGCCGGACAAAAACTTAAGGTTCCCGCAAAGGCTTCGCAAGCGGTAGCCGCAGGTTCGCTTGACCTAAAGGACGCGGATCCCAGAAAGTATTCGACGGCAAAAACTTCTTCGGGCCTTGTGTGGCCTGTAAAGAATCCCCGCATAACTTACGTTAACGGAAAGGTTTCGGGCGTGCAACTGTCCGCCGCAAAAAAAGAAAAGATTATGAACATCATGGCCGGAACGGTTATGTACTGCGGCTCATACCGAGGCTTTGGCGAGGTTGTATTTGTGCAGTCCAAGACCGGCTTGATTTACGCTTACACAGGCATGTCCAGCATCAGCGTCCAAAAGGGCGACTACGTTGTCTACGGCGACACAATCGGAACGGCTGGCGTCGATTCAATCAGCAAGGAAAGCCGCCTTACGCTTATGGTATTCCGCAACGGAAGCCCCATCGACCCAGCAACAGCTCCGCGCGGATAGTCACTTCTGGATAGAATCCGTGTCGCGGACGGCGCGGAGGAAGACTTCCATGCAGACTCGCGCGTCGTCGTTGGCGCGGTGCGCGGCTCTGACGTCGATTTTCATTCCGCTTGCCAAATATTGCAGGCTGTATTTTTTGTTCACAGGGTAGGCCCATCGCGCCAAGTCTAGGGTGTCGATGGCCTTATTTTTTAGTTCCTTCATGCCAAGCGCCGTACGCTCGGCGTTGACAAAGTTCCAGTCAAACTGCGCGTTGTGGGCCACAAGCACGCAGCCTTTTGAAAACTCCTCAAAGTCGCGCATCACCTTTTGAATGTCGGGCGCGTCTTCCAGCATGCTGTCCGTTATGTGGGTGATTTGCGTGATTATCGGCGGAAGGGCAAAGTCAATGTGAACGAAGGAATCGTAAACATCAAGGACGCCGCTCTTATCAAAGCGAACGGCGCCCAATTCTATAATCTTGTCTTTTTTGTAGCTAAGTCCGGTCGTTTCCGTGTCAAAGGCGCAAAAGGTCGCGCCGTTCTCTTGTATCAAACGGCGCAGCCTCTTGTAGTCCTTTAGCAACTTAACCGGACTAAAAGGCTCGTTATTTTGCGGCGGCATCGAGAATCGCTTTGATGTCGGCGCTTATGGCGTCGCACAAGGCGCCCGCGTCTTTTTTGCTCTGGGCCAAGCCGGCGCTTCCGGCAGGCGGAAGGGCGCTGTTGATGTAGAACTTGATCTTGGGCTCTGTTCCGCTCGGGCGGGCGCTGACAATCGTTCCGCCGTCAAGAACGAACTGCAATACGTTGCTCTTGGGAAGGTTGATCGCAGTCTTTGCGCTAGGATTGGCCGGGTCAAAGGCGACGCTCTGCTGGATGTCCTTTATCTGGAGGACTTTCTTTCCGCCCAAAGTGGCGAGGCCTTCAGTGCGGAGCTTTGTCATGATTCCGCCCATGATTGAAGGTCCTTGCGGTCCCTCGAAGTACTGGCTTATGGCGCGGTCTTCAAAGTATCCGTATTCGGCCCACATGTCGTCCAAGTGTTCCAAAACGCTCTTTCCTTTGCTGGCCCAGTACAAGGTCATTTCGGCGCACATGGCGGCGGCGCTTACTCCGTCCTTGTCCATGACTTCTTTTTCTAC
>JBGUQT010000019.1:0-8355 GCA_045131275.1 Treponema sp. | reverse complement strand
ACCTTTGAAAATTTATGCCAAGAAAATCCAAAAGTAAAATTGAACGACAGGGCCTACAAGTACTTTTTTATTTCCGAGAATTGTGATAAACTGTTGAACGAAGACCAAAAAGCGTTTTTGCGCATGGTGACCGGCGGCAAAGCCTCAAACAAGTTCACCGGCCAAGTGGCAGGCCTTTTGGAAGACGCCAAGCGCAACACGCAATGGAGGAAACAATACATGGACTTGGAGCGAGAAAAAACTTACGCCGTTGACAGGGGAATGGAGCAAAAAGCCGTGGAAGACGCGCGAAAATTTCTTGCTGACGGCAAATACACGGCGGAAGAAATTTCGGCTTTACTAGGAATCCCTGTCGAAGCGTTCGTCCAGCCCGCCACCGCAAACTAAGCAAAAATTATTGCGGGTGTATAATCTCTTATACATCCGGAGCTCTGCCGCTTTGCGTCATTATGGCAAGGAAATTATCCACAGGTCCGCTAACGCGGACTGTCATTACGGCGCCGTGCGGACCACGCGGAAGCCAAGTCCGCCGCTGCGGTAGTTCGGCAAGGTGCTGCCCCGGCTAGCAACCGAACAGAGGTTGGCGTCATCGTCCCAACCGCCGCCACGGCTGACGCGGGAAAAGCCGGACGAAGCGCCGGCCGGGTTGGTTACAACTCCACCAACTTTATATGCATCGTCATTGATTGTAGCGCTGCTATTATACCAGTCCCAGCACCATTCCAAGACGTTTCCGCTCATGTCGTAAAGGCCCAGGCTGTTGGCGTTGTTCACGCCGGCTTGCTTTTCCGTCTTGACCTCGTGGGTCTTTGAGTCGCTGTTGCTTGAGTACCATGCGTATTTGCCCAATTCCGCTTCGCTGTCGGTTCCAGCCCAATCGGTTGGGTTGGCCGCCTCGCAGCCGGCCTTTCCTCCGCGCGCCGCGCATTCCCACTCCGCTTCAGTCGGCAGGCGGTAGCCTTTCTGTGTAAAGTCGCAAGTCGCCGCGTTCCATGTCGCGTCGCTTGATGTGGGAACAGTTCCCCAATCGCTTGGATTTGTGGAGTCGTTTATTGTGTAGCAGGGAGAGAGGCCTTCGGCAATGCTCTTTTTGTTGCAGTAAACCAAGGCGTCGTACCAAGAGACCGTTTCCACGGGGCGGTTTTCCTGAGTTTCGCCGGCGGCTGGACTGTTCTTAAAATTGCTTGGGTTCGTTCCCATGACGGCCTGGTATTCCGCCTGAGTCACCTCGTGGTCGCAGATCCAGAACGTGGAAATTGCCACGGAGCGGCCCGAAACAAAAACGCCAGCATTGCTTCCGA
Source organism: Treponema sp. (assembly GCA_045131275.1). Lineage (GTDB taxonomy): Bacteria > Spirochaetota > Spirochaetia > Treponematales > Treponemataceae > Treponema_D. The sequence continues at coordinate 7,054 of JBGUQT010000019.1, read as the reverse complement.
CTTTGAACTTGTCGCCGCCGACGACAGTCGAGCCTTCAACTACTACAAATCCCGCAGGAACGCCGCCGCCGCCGTCCACCACCGTCCAGCCGGCGGGAATGCCGCTTGCGCTGTTGCTTGTCCAGCCGCCGCTTGTGTCAACGCCAATGCCCGCCGCCTTTGTGAAGGTGCCAGTTGCGGCAACGCCATCAAGCCAATCAGTAGTACAGTCGCTTGCGCTGATATTTGTAGCAAGACAGGTTACGCTGTTAAGGTTTGTACAACCTTTGAACATTTGCTCATAACAATAACCTGCCAATACTGCTGCCTTAAGTTCTGGAGCCGTTGTAAGGCTTGAACAGCCTTTGAACATTTCTGCATAACAATACGTCGCCAATGTCGTCGCAGGCAGCGCTGGCGCTGTCGCAAGACTTGTACAACCGTGAAACATTGCATAATAACATTCATTTGCCAGTGTTGTAGCAGGAAGCACTGGCGCCGTTGCTAGGCTTGTACAGCCATTGAACATATTTTTATAACATTCATTTGCCAGCGTTGTCGCGGGAAGTTCCGGAGCAGTTGTAAGGCTTGTACAACCTTTAAACATATCTTCATAACAACTACTTGCAAGCGTCGTCGCAGGAAGTTCCGGCGCTGTTGTTAGTTTTGAGCAACCTTGGAACATTGTTTTATAACATTCAGTTGCCAAAGTTTCTGCAGGAAGAGCGGGCGCAGTTGCAAGATTTTTACAACTTTGGAACATTGCTTTGTAACAAGAATTTTTCAGCGTTGTTGCAGGAAGATCCGGCGCAGCTGTAATGAGTGAACAACCATAGAACATTGCGCTATAACAACTGGTTGTCAACGTTGTCGCAGGCAAGAGCAAAGCGTATCCTGTCTTATTCTTTATCTTAGCGTTATTATAAAAAAGACAAGCAAAAGTATAGTTGCCCATCAGCGAGTCCTCGCTTGCAAAGTCGTCGCTTTTCACAAGGCTCATAATGTTTCCGTAAACATAGCACTCTTCTGTACAAGAAATATTACTGCAATCAAAGGTTTGAGTTGAGGTTCCATACGTTGTATTGTCTCCAAAGAACTGGACCTTGTCGCCAATGTTATCAAGCGTTATTTCCGCAGAATCGCCGCTTGCGATTGTCTCCAACGCTCCGCCGTTTTTCTTGAACGTGACGTCGCCTGTCGCCCTGTTGGTAAAGGTAACTTTAGCGTTGGCGGCGGCCGCTTCCAAAGTCAAGGGCGTGTATTTGCCGCCGGCTCCAAAGGGAATGGTTGTGTCGTAGGTCACGCCGCCAATAACGGCCTTGCAGTAAAGCTCGTAGTTGCCTTCCGACAAGTAGGCGGCGGCGACTTCTTGCGCGTCGGCGGAATAAATTGCCGAGCCGTATTGCAAAATCTTTATTTGCGCCGAACCCGCCGGCAGCGTTATGTACGCGGGCGGCGTTACGGAACTGTCAAGAACGTTAAAGCGCGCCTTTTCGCCGGACGAGCTTGGCGTGGCCACTTCAAACGTGATGTTGCCGCCAACATTTATCTTGATTCCGCCGGCGATAGACTTGTCAACCAATTTTCCGCAATGCGGCGCGGCCGTTCCGTCGTATTCAAGGCCAAGAGCCGTTCCGCTTGTGACAAAGCAGTTGACTTGATCCTCGGTCACTTCGTAGGCGCCGCCGCCTGCCGGCTCCCAGCCCTTTATGATTACGCTGTTTTCTTGGAAGTCGTTGCCCGCTCCGCTTCTTATCTCTGGTTCAAGCGGAATCTTTGAGGCGCCGTCCGCAAGGCCAAAATACATTCCCTTGATGTAAAGAGGCTTTGCCGCGGTGGCGCTTACATCGTCTCCGCCCGTCAAATAAATTCCGCTAGGAATGTCGCAGTCGCTGTCCAAAATCAATGTGGCGTTGTTGGCGTTGAAAATGCCCGCGCCGTGTCGGCCCGCAGTGCAGCCTGTGATTTTTGCTTGGCGCAAGCTTACGGTTCCCGAGTTGGAAATTCCGCCGCCGTCACTTGCCGCGCTGTCAGCGTGGCAGCCTTGCATCACAAGTCCGTCAACAGAAAGGTTAGCGCCGCCATTGACAAAAATTCCGCCGCCGCTTGCGCCGGTAGAACAATCCTTTATGGTAAGATTTTGAGCCGTAACCTTTGCGCCGTTGCCCAGCCACAAACCGCCGCCGCCGTAAGCGCTAAAGCCGTCGGTTATAGCCACATTTTCAAGCTCAACCGTGGCGACATTCGTGTTAACAAAAAAACCGCCCCAATTTGAGAAGGCAATGTTGCTCACTGTCGCAGCCGCATAAAAGTTCACGTCAATAGAGCTTGTTCCTGTAATTGTCTTTTTGGTCGTGTCCTCGCTCTTTATCGTAAGTCCCGGATAGGCAGCCGGAATCTCAAGCGACGCCGCCTCTGTAGTGCCGTTCTTAACAATAATCGCGCAATTGGGCGCGGTGACTTTTGTAAGGGCGGTGGCAACGGTCTTGCACGGAGAGGCTTTTGAACCGCTTCCTTCTGATGTGGCAGTTCCGTCAACATAAATTGTGGCTGTGGACAAAACGCCAACCGTACTTCCAGCCGTTGTCTGCTTTCCGATTGTCCAAGATTCGCCGGAGCTGTCGGGCGTGACGGCAAATTTGGAAAGCTCGCTTTCAACCAATGTTCCGGCGAGAGCGTCCCCAAGGACTACAGTTCCAGGAGCGTAATCTTCCGGCGTGATGGTGGCCACTGGCGTTGTGTCGGCGCTAAGGACAGAGCCAATGAGTAATTTTTTTTCCTTGGAAAGCCAAACGTCGTTTTTGCCGGGACCTTTCGCGCCGTTTTTGTCTCCCGCGGGAATGTATGTGGAACCGCTTATCGTAAGCGAATCGTACCACCACGCGTAAATCGCTCCGCCACATCCACCTTCGTCATATTTTGCGACGGTATTTTTTTCAACAGTCGCGTCCTCAAGCGCAACCTCCACCGACGACGAGTTCGAGCTTCCGATAGAAATGGCGCCGCCGTAAAAGCCCGCGATGTTTTGGTTAAAGGCCGTCTTGCTTATTTGAACTTGGCCCGAGTCGCCGGCAGACACCGCGCCGCCGTAATTGCGGCCGCAGTTTTTGTCAATCGTTCCTTTGTAGCAATAAAGCTTGTTGGCGCTTTCGTCGTTCATGCTAATGCCGCCGCCAGAGCCGGAAGCGTAGTTATAGTAGATTCCGCCTTCAAAGGCATCGTCTTTTTGGGGTGGTGTGCCTGATATGTAGCCTAGGTAAACCGTGGATTTGTCAATCGAAATTCCTCCGCCGTTGGCCGCGGAATTTGAATGGTGGTTTTCGTCGGCATGCGACTCAGCGCTCTTGTCGCCGATTACCGCGTCGCCGCTCATGAACATTTTTCCACCGTTAACAAAAACGCCGCCGCCTTCGTTAGTCGCCGCGTTGCCGCTGATTGTTCCGCCCAGGAATTTTAATGTTCCAGAAGCGTACACGCCGCCGCCGTTAGCGGCTTTGTTTCCGCTTATGTCGCAAGAGCCGCTTACGGTAAGGTAATGGCCGTTGGTTATTTGGATGCCGCCGCCGTTTCCAGTCGCTTCGTTGTCCTTTACCTGAACGTTCTTAAAGTTTTGGGAAGCGCCGTCAATCGTGTCAACGCTAAGGCCGCCGCCGTTTCCGGCCGCCTTGTTGTTGTTGATAGCGCCGCCTGTCATGCTAAAGAGCGTCGCGCTATTCGCGACGTTCACTCCGCCGCCGGAACTTGAGGTTGCGTTGTAACTAATGGTCGTGTCAACAAGAGTCGCGCTTGCATCGCTAGAGGACGCTGTGCCAATATAAACTCCGCCGCCCTTTGCGCTGCTTCCCCCGCTGTAGTTCTTAATGACGCTAAAGCCGCTTGTAGTGGTCAGAGTTCCTGAACTAATGTCTATTCCGCCGCCGCCTTGGTCGGCGCTGTAGTTTCCGCAATCGCCAATGCCTGTCGCCGTCGCGTCGGCGCTAAGCTCGCCAATCGCGCAGCCGTTTATCGTCACGGAAGAAGCAGAGCCATATATGAAAATTCCGCCGCCGCCGTAGCCCGCGTAGTTGTGGTTTATTTGGCCGCCGGTTATTTCAAGAACGCCGCCAAGCGCGCAACGGATTCCGCCGCCAGCGCCGTTTCCTTCTTTTGTTCCGTTGTATAAAACTTTTGTGTTATTAAGAACGGCCTTTCCGCCAGAACCGATATTGATTCCGCCGCCGCCGTTTTGCGCATAATTTGAATACGCGCTGTCAGTGGCGCAAGAAGTTGATTCTTGGCCTATCACGCAGTTTAAAAGATCCACTTGCGCCGTTCCGCTTCCACTGTCGACGGCTACATGGATCGCTCCGCCAAAGCCGTCGGAAACGCAGCCGCTTATGACGCAATTTGTAAGGACGGCTTTTGCTCCGCCCACGTCAACGCAAATGCCGGCGCCGCCATCGCTGGCCGCGGGTTTGACGCCGTTCGTGATTTTGCAATTGGTAAGGTTCGTCTGGCCCGCGGTCACTTTAAAGCCTTTTACTTTGTTAAAATTTATGTAAGAGAAAGAAACGTCGTCCGCGCTGGCTGTGATTCCATTCGTAAGGGCGCCGCTTATTTTGTAATAGGCGCTGGTGTTCGTTCCGACGATGGAAATTTTCTTTGAGCTTGATAGAGCCAAGTTTCCTGTAAGGCTTGTGTCGGCTTGGACGAAAACTTTAAAGCCGTCGGGAACGTCCGACGAGGTAAGCATGGACGCCTCTATTATTTCCAGCGCGCGCTCGACGTGCTCCACCGGGTCAAACTGAGTTCCGTTGTTGGAATCGCTCGCGGCGGTTCCAGAGCCGATGCCTGTTCCGCCGACGTAGACAACCGACTGCTGGTATTTTTTTATGACGTCCGCGCTTACGTTGACCGCGCCCGAGTTTATGTAAGGCGCCACGCCGTCAATTTTGTTTGTCGTAATGTTTGAATAAATTTGAACGGCCTGGTCCATGCGCATAAGAACCGAACTGTCCGTCGCCAAAAATTCCACCACAAGCTGGTAGTCGCCCGGCTCCAGCGAGCCCAACGCCGAGTCTTGGCTTGCGTTAAGCGTAAGGGAGCTTGCGGGCGCGGGATTGACCACGCCGCTTGCCACAGTCGTTCCGTCGGATTTTAAAAGCGAGTAAGAGATTTTGCTCACGCTTGTCGCGTATGCCATCGTAAGGCTAAGCGCGCCGGGCGTTCCTGAGATTTGCGCGTAGTCCAACGCAAAGTTCAGGTTGACTACCGGGTTTGAATCGTCCAGCGTTATCGGCGCGGCCGCCGTTTGGGTCATTATTATGTTGGAGCTTGTGTCCTTTGCGTCGGCGCGCAAGGTCCACGTTCCGTATTCAAGGCCAAGGCTAAAGGTTGTGGTCGTCGTGTCAACGGTTATCGGGCTTGTCTCTGGAACCACGGTTCCGTCGGCCTTTGTTCCCCAAGCGCTTACGGTGTAGCTTATGATTCCGCCAGTGACGTCCGCCGCGGTTGGAACGACGCTTCTAGCCACGGTCGGCTGTTCCTCTTTTTGCTGAATCGTTCCGCTAACGCTTCCCATTTTTAACGAAGCGGGCGCGCTTCCAGTCCCGGGAGCGGTTCCGGCCGGCGCCGTCTGCGTCGCTGGAGAAAAGTCGTCGCCTTCCAAATTGCTGCAAGAAGAAAGAGCCGCGGACGCAAAAAGGCCAGCCGCCAGCGCCGCCGCGCAAGAGAAAGCTTTTACTGTCTTAAAAAAGCCTGTCTTAGTCAATAGAAGACCCTTTTTGCCTATTCTAATATTATCGGCGCGTTTCCGCCAAAACAGCGGATTTTCTGCGCGTTTGGTTTCTATTATAGTGCAAAAACCGCAAAAAGTCTAGGAATTTGCGCGACGGCGCGGTTAATGGCGCAAATTCAACAAACCCAAATTCCCGCAAAAATTTTGCAAAATTTTTTCATTTTTTTTCAAAAAACTCTAAAAAAAGCGCAAACACCTCTATCTTATAGGCAAGAAAAAAACGGAGGTGTTTTCAGATGGAAACAAAAAAAGTAACTTACAGGCCGTCGCCCACGGCGTTGTTGAACCCCCGCAGAGACATGAACTTCAAGGCTATGTTCACGCAGGACACTGAAGGATCGCAGATCGCTCTGAAGTCGTTTTTGTCCAGCGTCTTGGGACGAACGATAAAAAAGGCGGTCGTTACGGCCAACGAGCCGCCGGTCAACACGCCCAGCCAAATGCAAATGTCGTTCGATGTGTCGGTCAAGTTTGACGACGGCGAAAAGGCTTCAATTGAAATGCAAGGCCGTGAGGAGAAATACGACTACGCCGTTAGGAGCGAAATCCAAGCCGCCCGCCTTTTGAACAACAACGCAAAGAGGGGCAGTAAGTGGGAGGCGGACAAGGTGTACCAAATTTCCGTGCTAAACTTTCACTACAAAAAGGGTGACAAAAGCGAAATGTCGTGGTATACTATGCGCGACGAAAAGGGCAACGCGCTTGCCGACCGCCTGAACGTAATTTACATCGACCTGCTGACAATCAAGAAGCTTGTAGGAACGCCGATTGAAAAACTCACGCCGCTGCAAAAATGGGGCTTGTACCTTTCCTACGTGGACGACGAAAGCAAGGTTGATTATGTGGACCAAATCGCGGACAGCGAAGGGGGAATTATGGAAGCCAAGGCAATCATAGAAAAAATGAGCGAGGAAGAGTCCAACTGGTTCAGGGAATTTTCCCGCGACACTGCCATGCGCGACTACAACTCGAACATAGACGCCGCAAAAGAAGAAGGCCGCGAGCAAAAAGCCGTTGAAGACGCGCGGAGTTTTTACGCAAACGGCGCATCGATTGAACTAATCGCCAAGTCGCTTGGCATGGCGCGAGAAGAAGTTGAAGAAATCGTGAAGAATGTCGCGGTCACGGTCTAACCCGCCCCCGCAAACCCTGCAGCGTCTGAAAGACGCGGTGAAACCGCTCGAATATACCATTATAGTCTTGCTTTCAACATGAACTGACCCCATAAATTAGGACACCCACGGAGGTGTGAAAAAATGGGGGCAAATCAGAAGCACGGCATTGACTTTAAACTGCTGG
>JBGUQT010000018.1:0-18844 GCA_045131275.1 Treponema sp. | reverse complement strand
AGCATGATTGTAAAAATTTCCACAGCAAGCAAAAGGCTTGTCTGCAATTTCTTTTTTGTCTTTTCCATAAGTTTCTCCAAAGCAATGATTTTTTCCGTTCTGTCCAATTATTTTTTCCTTTTTGAAACGTTAACCGCAAAATGCGCGGCGCACACAAGCGCCACCACAATCGCAAAAACGCTGGCCGAGGCGGCCACGTTCTTTGAAAGGAACACAAAGCCCATTACGGCGGGGCCAAAGGATTGGCCGATAAAGTCGGTGAAGTTAAAGATTCCCATCGCGTCGGGAACGCCGTAGGCCTCGCACTCTTCCAGCATGGAGAACTGCGCCTGCTGAACCGAGCGGCCAAATCCGTTTGCAAGGCCCAAGATAAAAATCGCCGCAAGCAAGCCGACAAAGGTTCCGCTTATGGCAAAAACCAAAACGGCCGCAAGGCTCAAAATTATCGAAGCGTAAGGGCTTACCGGACCTGTCTTGTTAATCACCCATTTTGTAAGTCCGTTCCCCAAGTAAATCGCAAAGAAAGAGTAAAGCATCATCAAGGCCGCGACCATAACTTCGCTTAGGCCGTTGGCGTCGGAATACAAAGGAAGATAATAGTAAACAAAGCTTCCCATCAAGGCAAAGGGCGCCTGGATCAAAAGAATGAACGACCAAACGCGGCGATGGCGCAAAAATGACAAAATTCTTTTTGCGTCGCTCTTTCGCTCGCTTTGAATTTTTTCGCCCTTGCCAGAAGCGAGGCCAAGCGACTTCCACAAGCAGGCGAACAAAAGAACGGAAACGATCCACATCACGGAAACAAGCGGAAAAATCATCCGTCGGCCGACGCTTCCGGCCAGCGCGGCGCCAAAGAGCATTCCAAAGTTGATGCCGGAAATTTGCGCGGCGTTGTAGGCCGTGTAGCCCGAAGTTCTGTTCTTTGCGTCGGGGATTTGCGACACCATAAGGTACAAGGAATTGGTGGTAAGGCCCACGCCGATTCCGTCAATCACCAAGGCAAAAAAGAGCAAGGCGTATGAGAACGGAAAGGCAAAAATTATAAGGTTGCTGAGGGCCGACAAAGCCGCGCCAAGAGCCACGACTTTTTTGCAACCCGCGCGGCGAATCATTCCTTCGCAAAAGAGCGCCATCAAGCCGATGATAAAGAGGTTCACCGAAATCGGAAGCGCGGCGGCCAAGTTTGAGCCCTTGCCGCCCAAGGACTCCACCGCGCCCCTGGCTATTACCATAGGCAAGAAGGTTGTCGTCATATTGTAGGCTGCAAAAAGCGCGAAGACCATTATGCGGATGTAGTAATGCGGGAATGTTTTTTCAACCTTTTCGCCGCGCGCCTTCTTTTCGCTTTCTTCCATTTGCGCCTGGGATTTAGAAAGGATGTAAGAAAGAGCTTCGCCCATCGCAAGCCAAACAAAAATCAGCGTTACAACGATTCCCAGCAAAACGTTCTTTTTCATTTGCGCGATTTGGTCTACAAGCATAAAGTTTTCGGTCATAACCGAAACGACTCCGCAAACGCGGCCAAAATCGTTTACCACCGGCACCGAAACGTAAGTGTAAGAAGCCGAACTGTCGTCCTTGCTGGAACTTACGGAGCGGGAGGTTTCGTAGATTTGCTTTATCTCTTCCGCCTCGCCCGCGGTCAACGGAAAGTAAGTTCCGATCGCTTGGTCAAGGTAGGCGCAAGCGTAGGCGCCGCGCTTTTCGTCGTATTTAAAGATGTCGCAGTAAATGTTTTTGTTTATGTCAAGCGTGGGGTCGATGATGCTCTGCATGTTCTCGATCATCTCCCTGTATTCGGGGGAAGCGAAATCCGCCGCGCTTTGAATCGAATCCAAGGTGGAAGGCCTGATCGTGTTGGCGACAGAATAAGCCATGTTTTCCATTTGTGCCAAAATCTGGACGCGCATCACTTTTGAAAACTCGCCGGTCAACTTGTAAGTGATAGTTCCCGCCACAACCAATATTACAAGCGTGACGTAAACGCTGATGCGCTGGATTACTTTTACTTGCGTTCTAAAAAAGGAGACGACAAGCGCGGCGACAAGAACAAGCGCGCTCAAAAGAAAAAGGCAAAGCGACGCCAAAAGAGCGCATTCAAGCCTAAGCATTTTGGGATTCTTTGCGGGAGTCTCAAGCGCGGACAAAGAAACTGGAGTCACCGTGACCGCTCCCGAATTGTCAAGGACAGTCCGACTTGATCCGTTTTGCAAGTCCAGCTCAATCACGCTGTCGGTGTAAAGCTCGGCGCAGAGAAGCTTTTTGCTTCCGGAGGAAGGCTCTATCCAATTCAAGTATTCGTTGTCCCCGCCCTTGTAAACGCGCGCAAAGCCAATGTCTTTTCTAAGAACAAAAATCTGTCCGGCCTTGTCCAACAAGCAAACGTTTCCGTCTCCGTCCAAAGACATGTCGGCTACAAAGTCATAGGCGTTGTCAAAAGGATACTCTTCTTTTGCTTTTGTTCCGCTTTGTATGTCAAAGGTCGTGATTGACACAGTCTTGCTGTTTTTATACGAGCAAACTATTTTTCCGTTTTGAACGGAAAGCAGCATCATCTTGTGCTTGTTGACCACCGACGAATGCTTCATGTCAAGGTAGGTAGCCTTGTAGCGGCCTTCCGCGTCGTAAACCAAAACGGCCTCGCGCGAGATTCTGTTTCCGTCCCAAGCGCCTTCCTTTACGTAGACCCAGCCTTTTTCGTCAACCATAAAATCGTCGGCGTAATAAAAGGTGTCGGTGTCCTTTGTTCCGTCCGGCAAAACGCATTTGACGACATTCGTTTTCTTTTCAACCACGACGATTCTTGTGCGCTGTTTGTCCAGCACATAGCGCAAGCCGCCAGAGTCGCGGACGATGTAAGGCTCCTGGTATTCAAGAACGCCCTTTACAGGAAACTCAATCCTGTCCTTGTTAAAAAAAGTCACGGCCCCGGAAGCGAAAGCTACAAGCGCCGCCACAAAAACAAAAAGTTTGGATCTAGCGTTTGCCATAATCTTCCTTCTTTATATATTCTTTATACTGCAACTCGGTTGAGAAAATCGAACGCCAACCGTCGGCGCTGATTTTTATCGGATACAAAAGCGCGCTAAGGTTCATCTCGCCCTTGTGCATTTTGCGGCACTTCCAAAAGGAGTCGGTCTCGCCGATGTAGTCCACTTCGAGAACGTTCTTGATTCCCAAAAAGTAAAGGGGCAGCGCCGGAAGCGTTATGTAATCCTTTACCGAATCAACCTTTTCTTTTATGCCAGAGATTATTCTGCGGGTCGAAGGCTTTTCTACAAAAGGCGCGCGCTTGGCGTAAAAGGTGGAAAGGAGATCCTTGTCCTCGCCTGTCATTATGAACGTTTCTTTTACGCCAGGATACTTTTTTTTCAGCGCGTCAAAAAGCTCGCGGTACATTTGTATAATCGGAGCGGCGACTTTGCGGAACTCTTTTCTGGCGCGAACGCGAACCTCTATTGGCAGCGGCTCTATCATCGCGTCCAAATACTTTAAGTAAGAGGCGTCTACAATCGGAAGAGTGAGCGCGCTTTTTGTGGCTTGCGCAAGCTCGAACAAGTAGAGGATGCTGTCGTATTCTTCTGTAGTCAAAAGCTCCTTGTGGCTTACAAACGAAACGTCGACGACCTCATTGGCGTTTTCCTTTGTGTATTCCGCCTCAAGCGAAACCTTGTCGCCCGCGTTCCTTCGGCGCGTCGTAAAGTCGTAGACTTTTTGGCTTCCGTCCTTAAGGGTAAAAATCATGTCCACTTCGTGCTCGCCAAAAAAGCAGGGGCCGCCCGTAATCGCCGTGGGCTCTCCGCGGGCGACGGCGGCGGCAAAGTCTTCCAAGCCGGCGGTAAAGTAAGGCATTTGATCTTTGTAGGGCCAGTTTACGTCCTTGAATTGCGGAAGCTTTCGCTCCACCATTTTGCTGTCGTTTATTTGGACAAAAGTTTTGTAAACAATCGAAACGGACGAGCCGGCCATAGCCAGCGCCGCCTTTGCGAGCAATTCTTTTTTTTGCGCGCGCAAGGTCTTGATGCGGTCTTGGTTTGCGACAGTGTTTCCGGCATCCTTGTAGCCCTTTATCTCGGCGTTGATTTTTTCGACTTGAATTTTGTCGTCGCCCTGCAAAGAGTTTTCCAACTCCGCGGCGTCCGGAGCCTTTTCCGAAACCGCCTCAAAGAAATCCGCCGCGCTAAAAGGCCAGCGGATAAAATCGTTGGAAGAATCTTTGTAAATTGTGTCCTCTTGCTTTACGCCGAGAGACGCCAAAAGGCTTTGAGTGGAATAAACGTCTTTTCCGTGAACGTAAAAATACTCTTCGTTGTGCTCTCTGTCTTCCATTTCTTCCATAAGGGTCACCATTTCTTTTCTATCGTAAGAACGTTCTTCTTGTCCTCGTACTTGTATTTTACCGCGTCCATAGTTTTTTTGACGATGAAAATTCCAAGGCCTCCGATTTTTCTTTCTTCGGCGCTAAGGGTCACGTCGGGGTCGGGCTTTTCCAAAGGATTGTAGGGAACGCCCCAATCCTCAAAAGTTATGGCCACCGTTTGCGGCGCGGGACTTTCCACGCTGACAACCGCTTGTCCGCTTGCCTCCGGGTAAGCGTAAGAGGCGATGTTGCAAAAGAGTTCGTCCACCGCGATGTTTATTTGCGCCAATTCCTTCATCGGGCATTCAAGCTTTTCAAGCTCGGCCTCTACAAAAGCGGAAACTTTGGCTGTGCTGTCTCTGTTAGCGTCAACTGTTAATGTTGCCATAATGTTCAATTATACTCCGCAAAAGCGTTATTTGCAAGGTTTTCGTAAAAGGAACGGATGTCAGGCTGCATAAGCGAGTCAAAGTTAAAGTGGATTTCGCCCGACACGTTCTTTAGCGTTTTGTTCAACTCCAGTTGTTTTTTTAGCTCATCCGTTCCAAACCAGGGGCTTTTTTCATTGCCCGACTCAATCGCCGCGGCGGCCTTGTAGTCGGCCATACCTATGTATAGAGTGACGCCGCTCCCCTCCACCGCTTGGTTCCACCAAGAGGCAAGCTCGGCGTAGTCGGCCACTTTTAGGCCGATGTTCCAGTATATTTGCGGAACGATATAGTCAACGATTCCCCTTTGGATCCAAGCGACGCTGTCGGCGCAATGCGCGGAATAGGATTCCGTTCCGCCGGTGGCCGAGCCGTAAGGATTGGAGGCGCTTTTGTTGCCCCAAATGCCAAAGGGCGAAACTCCAAAAAGGGCGCCGGGCCTAATTTGGCGGGTCAAGCAAAAAAGCTCCTTTATCAAAAGAGACACGCTTTGCCGTCTAAAGTCATCCAAGTCCATTCCGGCGCCGTATTTTTTATAAGTCGCGGAATCGTCGATTCCCGTTTGCGGATAAAAGTAGTCGTCCAGATGAAGGCCGTCCACAGGATAGTTTTCCAATATTTCGCGCGCGCCGCGGACCACAAGCTCTCGGACTTTTGGCTGGCCGGGATCAAGGTAAAAGTTTCCGTCGGAACTGGAATGTATGAATTTTTTTAACCCAGCCATTTGGGGGCGAACGGAAAGCAATTCGTCAAGGCTTTGGCCCTTTTTGGCCTTGATTCTGTAAGGGTTTATCCAAGCGTGAAGCGCGATGTTTTTTTGGTGGGCGGCCTGGCAAAAGTACGCCAGGGGATCAAAGCCGTCTTGGGGAGCGGCTCCCTCGGCCCCGCAAAGCCACTGGCTCCACGGAAAAATCGTCGAAGCGTAAAGCGCGTCGCAAGAAGGCCTGACTTGAAAGAAAATCGCGTTAAAGCCAAAACGCTGGCACTGGCCGACGATAAAGTCAACGTCGGCCTTTAATTTTTGGGCGTCGCTGGTTTTGGAGCGGGGATAGTTCCCGCTGATCGTCGCGACCCAAACGCCCCGCAATTGGGGAACGTTCTCCGCCTTGGAATACAGGGCGGCCGGCTGCTTGTCAGAAACGCAAGAAATGACGGCAAGCGGCAAAAGAAGCGCCAAGCATGCAAGGATCGCGTTTTTTTTGCCGTTCAAACTACTCAATTGTAAGAATGTTGATAAAGCCGGTCACTTCAAAGACTTCGCGGACAACGTCGTTCACGCCGACCAACTTCATAGATCCGCCGGCCGCGCTGATTTTCTTTTGGGCGTTGAGCAAAATGCGAAGGCCCGCCGAAGAAATGTACTCAATTTGGCCAAAGTCAAAAACCAAGTCCGTAACGCCGTCAAGCGCGGCGGCAAGGGCTTCCTCCAACTGCGGGGAAGTGGTTGTGTCCAAGCGGCCCGAAAGGGCGATTGTCAATTTGTTTCCGTCTTTTGTTTGTTTAATTTCCATAGTTTTTCCATTGTAACACATTTTGCGTTATAACGCAATCTTTTTATAGTGAAGAACTATCGTTCCGCGCTCGTTTAAAACTTTGCTGTCGGCCAGAGTCCAGCGGCTTTCAAGCGGTTCGTTCAAAAAGCGGATTCCGCGGCCGATTGTGACAGGCTCCACCGTTAAAAAGATTTCGTCAACAAGGCCGGCGCGCAAAAACTGCAAGTTGGTGGAAGGGCCACCCAAAAGCGCGGCTTTGTGGATTCCGCGCGCCTCAAGATTTGCGCAAATCTCTTGTGGCTGGCCGCATAGATAAACGCGCTCAAAGCCGCGCTCGTTCGTTTGCGGCCTTTCGTTCGTTCCGCGCGCGTCCTGGGCTTGCGAGGCCTCCGCGCCGGCCGCTTCTTGGGCTTGCAACAAGTCAGAATCATGGGTTAACACAAAATTGGGGACGCCGGAAACCTTGCAAAAGGCGGTGTTTTTTCCCATAATCACCGCTTGGCAAGACTTGGCTCCGGCCAAAAAAAAGTCATGGTCCTCGGGCGAGCCGTAGCGCTCGATTCCGGCATGGCTGTCAAGCGCCGCGATTCCGTCAATCGAAACGGCCATGTACATAATCAAAGTCACAACTTGACTCTCTCAAAAAAGGATTGGCGCAAGGCGGCGTCCTGGCTTAGGACACCCCTGTGGGCCAAGGTTGAGGTGACCACGCCGGGCCGGTTCACCCCGCGCATCGACATGCAAAGGTGCTCGGCTTGGACAAGGACGATCACGCCTTTTGCCTTTAGGCCGGCCATCAAAGAGTCGGCGATTTGCTCGGTCAAGTTTTCTTGGATTTGCGCGCGGCGGGCGTACACGTTCACCAAGCGGACAAGCTTTGAAAGTCCCACTACCTTTCCGTCGGGAACGTAGCCAATCGCCACCTTTCCAAAGAAAGGCAGCAAATGGTGCTCGCACATGGAGTAAAATTGAATGTCTTTTTCTATTACCAAGTCGCTGGCGGTGGAGTCAAAATTCTTTGAAAGGATTTGGTCAGGCTTTTGATCGTAGCCGCCGAATATTTCTTTGCAGGCGCGGGCGACGCGGGCCGGAGTTTCCTCCATACCGGGCCTGTCGGGATTCTCGCCGATTCCCTCCAAAAAAAGCCTCATCGCTTGCTCTATTTTTTTCTCGTCTATCATAGAACAATCATTTTACAAAAAATCGCGCAAAAAGGAAAGCGGTTTTGCGATTTTAAAGCAAAGGGCCTTTATCTCGTCGCTGGGCTGGATTCTGTCGGGAACCATTATCGGAACGAGGCCCGCAGCGGCCGCGCTTTTTATTCCGTTGGGACTGTCTTCTATCGCGGCGCAGTTCTTTGGCGCTAGGCCCAAAAGCGCGGCCGCCTTTTGGTAAATGTCCGGCGCCGGCTTGGAACGTTCAAACTCGTCGCCAAAAACGCATGCCTCAAAATATTCAAAAACTCCAACCGCTTTTAGCTGGCGGACTGCCGTTTGCCGGCCAGTGCTGGTGGCAAGCGCAAGCCGGTAGCCCTTTTCTTTTAAGTAGTCCAGCGTTTCTAGCGCCACCGGCATTAGCGGAATGCCTTTGGTGTCTTCCCATTCCTTAAAGCGAACGGAAAAGTCGCCGAAAAATTTCGGCCGGTCAAAGCCCTCTCCGTAGCGGGCCGTCAGTTGGGCCGCCATAAGGTCAACGTTGCAGCCCCGGTTTTCGTCAATCGCCGCCTGAATGTCGGGCAAGCCCATCTCCTCCGCCAGCTGCTTCCAAATCTCGTCGCAAACGGATTCCGAGTCCAGCAAAACGCCGTCCATGTCAAATACAAGGGCTTTAATGTTTTTTGTCATAGGCCTATATTATTGAAAATATAGAAAAATTCAATAGAAGCAGTTGAATAAATTCCCAAAAAACGCTAGTATTTATGGCAAAGAATTCTTTTTAGGAGATGCAATATGGCAGACGTAAAAGTTGCTATTAATGGTTTCGGCCGCATTGGCCGTTTGGCTTTCCGCCAGATGTTCGGCGCGAAAGGTTACGAAGTTGTTGCCATCAACGACCTCACAAGCCCAAAGATGCTCGCCCACCTTTTGAAGTATGACACAGCCCAGGGCGGCTATGCCGGAAAAATCGGCGAAGGAAAGCACACTGTAGAAGCCCACGACGGCGAAGGCGAAGACAACTACATCGTAGTTGACGGAAAAAAGATCGTTATCTACAAGATGCCCAACGCTGCCGATCTTCCTTGGGGAAAAATTGGCGTAGACGTAGTTCTTGAATGCACAGGTTTCTACGTTTCTAAGGAAAAGAGCCAGGCCCACATCACAGCCGGCGCCAAAAAGGTTGTAATCTCAGCTCCTGCCGGAAACGACCTCCCCACAATCGTTTACAACGTAAACCACAAGTCACTCAAGAAGGGAGACAACATCATCTCTGCCGCTTCTTGCACAACAAACTGCTTGGCCCCGATGGCCAAAGCTCTTAACGACGCTTTCCCGATCCAGTCTGGAATCATGTCTACAATCCACGCCTACACTGGCGACCAGATGATTCTTGACGGACCGCAGCGCAAGGGCGACCTCCGCCGCTCACGCGCCGGCGCTCAGAACATCGTTCCCAACAGCACAGGTGCCGCCAAGGCCATCGGTCTTGTAATTCCTGAGTTGAACGGAAAGCTCATCGGATCTGCCCAACGCGTTCCGGTTCCGACAGGATCTACAACAATCCTTACAGCCGTTGTTAAAGGCAACGACGTAACAAAGGAAGCCATCAACGCCGCCATGAAGAAGGCCTCTGATCCCGAAACATTCGGCTACAACGAAGACGAAATCGTTTCTTCTGACGTAATCGGAATGAAGTTCGGCTCTCTCTTTGACGCCACTCAGACAATGGTAACAAAGATCGCCGACGGCTTGTTCGAGGTTCAGGTTGTTTCATGGTACGACAATGAAAACAGCTACACTTCTCAGATGGTACGCACAATTAAGTACTTCTCTGAAAACTGCTAAGGTTTGAACTAACCTATAAAAAGGCTTCGCTTCGGCGAAGCCTTTTTTTTTGCTGTTTTCATTGTCGTTCTATTTCACTTGGTCGCGTTCTTGCTGCGCAAAACGCTCCCGCGCGTTCCTCCGCACTGCTCGGAACGCGGGTACTCCAACGAGAACAGCTACACTTCACAATAAGAACAATTAAGTACTTCTCTGACCCGAATGCCGCGAGAGCGGCAAAGTTAATAATTTCCTTGCAGAGCCCGACGCGCAACGCGCGGCGGATAACTGCTAAGCTAGGCTAACCGCTAAAAAACTCCGCTTCGGCGGAGTTTTTTTTGCGCTGTTTTCATTGTCAAATTAATTCGCTATAATTATTGCATGTACAAATTGGCATTGTTTGACTTGGACGGAACGTTGACGCAGTCGGAGTTTGGAATTTTGGCTTCGGCAAAATACGCGCTTGAAAAGTTCGGCATTTACGAGGCGGACGAAAAAAAACTCAAGCGCTTTATCGGCCCTCCCCTTTACTTTTCTTTTTCTGAATTTTACGGACTGAACGGAGCGGACGGCGAGGAAGCGGTTCGCCTTTACCGCGAAGTCTACGAGGCCGAAAATTTTAAGAACGCCCCGGTATACGACGGAATCCCGGAAGCGCTTTCGGCGATAAAGGACGCGGGCGCAAAGCTTATGGTGGTCACTTCAAAGCCGCAAGACATGGCGGAGCGTGTCGTGGAGCATATTGGCCTAAAGCCCTTCTTTGACGCGATCGTCGGTCCCGGCCGCGAAATGCATACGCCAAGCAAAACTGTTCTGATAGAAAGGGCCTTGTCGCTCGCCGCGCAGGCCTTAAAAAATGCGGTCATGATAGGCGACCGCAAATTTGACATTGAAGGAGCCAAGGGAGCGGGAATCGCAAGCGTCGGCGTTCTTTACGGCTACGGCTCCAAAGAAGAATTGGAAAAAGCGGGAGCCAAGCTTTTTGCAGAGACCCCCGCCCATATTTCCAAACTGATTATCTAAAGATGATGATCAAAACCTGCGAAACAACTACAACCGCAACAAGCGCGATCGGGTAAGTTGAGGCGTAGGCGCCGGCAACTTTTTCCGTTCCGGCTGTAGAGATCAAAGTTCCCAAGGCCGGTGTTGACGTCATGCCGCCGCAGATTGAGCCAAGGTTGTTCAAAAGGTTCAACTTAAGGACGAACTTGGCAAAGAAGAAGCCCGCGATCATCGGAACAAGCGTCATGATGATTCCATAGATAAAGTATACCCATTCAAAGTATTTGACAAAGCTGGCTCCGCCGGCAACGCCCGCTCCAATCAAGAAGAACATAAGGCCAAGCTCGCGGAAAACCTTGAGCGTAGACTCGTGCGGAGTGACCGAAACGTT
This sequence comes from Treponema sp., assembly GCA_045131275.1. Lineage (GTDB taxonomy): Bacteria > Spirochaetota > Spirochaetia > Treponematales > Treponemataceae > Treponema_D. Next base: position 8,189 of record JBGUQT010000018.1, on the reverse strand, counting down.
TCCGATTTTCTGGAAGTGGCCAAAAATCAAGGCCAAAATCAAGCAGCCGCCTGTTGTCGTAAGCGAGAAGTTTCCAAACTTAAACGATCCGATAAAGATTCCCAAGAGGGCGACGATGGAGAAAATGCAAAAGCCAAAAACGTCCAACTCAAGTTCGTTTCCGTTCAACTTTTTGGGAGCTTCGGGAGCGGACTCAGAAAGCTTGGCGCGCTCTTTGTCCATGTCAGCGCCAAGGAATTTGGGAACAAGCTGAACAAAGAGAACGACTCCGATAACGCCGAACAAGTAGGCGATTCCGTGTCCTACGGCTACGATTGCCTCAAGCTGTTCGGCGGTAAACTTTGCCGACTCGACAACAGTGGCCTTTGCGGCAGAGAACGCCGGAGTCGAAGTAAGCGAGCCCGAAAGCAAGCCAACCAACATGGCGCCGACTTCTTCCTCGGAACGGCCAAAAACCTTAATGTCAAAAACGCAGCAAGCGGCGCAAGCGATGCCGCCGACAGCGATGATAAGCAAGCCCAAAAGGATGTAAGACTTAAAGTTTTTCTTTAGGTCTCCAAAGAAGCTGGGGCCGGCGATAAAGCCTACGCTGGTTACAAAGAGCACAAGGCCTACGTTCTCGACGATTTTAAGAGCGCCCGAAACGTAGCTTGCGCGCAAGACTTCGTTCAAGTCTGCGCTTGCCACTTTGACAACAAGCTGGTTTCCAAGCGGCGTGTAGAAAAAGGCTCCGAACAAAAGGGCGACGATGAACACGCCCGCAGTTCCCAATGAAACGCCGTTGATTGTAATGCGGCCAAGCAAGTAACCTACAGCGGCGATTGCGAACACGCTGAATGTAAGGAATACGATTGCTTTGATTGAAAGAAGTCCTCCAAAAAGAACCATAATTAAACCTCGAAAAGTTTTAGAATAGTGCAAATATTATAACGATATGCGCGGCTTTGTTCAACCGCCCTAAAGGCCATGCAAGGCCTAAAGGTCCGCCGCTCTAGGAATTGCGCCTAAAATTTGTGTCGGTAAGAACGCGGGCTGCTATCAAGCCCAGCGAAAGCGCGGCCACCGTAAGAGCGGCCTTTAGAAGCCACAAAGAGCCTTCGGAAACGTTCTCAAGCGCCAAAAAGTATATTCCGCGGTACATAAAAAGGCCGGGGACCATAATCACGATTGAGGGAACCGTAATCGTAAGCCGCGGGTAGCCCGTGACCCTTTTGGTAGCCGAGGCCAGAAGGCCGGCCAAAAGGGAAGCCAAAAAAGCCGCCGCCGCGAATGGAATTTTTGTATAGTCCAAAAGCTCAAGGCGCAGAACGTTGGCGGCCATTCCGATAAGCCCCGCGGCGGCCGCCATCCTCGGCGAGCTGTTGAACATAATCGAAAAGCCAAAAACGCCGCAAAAGCTCGCCGCCAAGCGCAATGCGATTTTCAGCGCGGGCGACAGTTCCAGCGGAGCGAATTGAGCGGGCCAAAAGTCAAAGGCGTAGGCGCAAAGCCAGCCGGTTATCGTGGCCACAAAGACAATCAAAAGCGCGTACAAAATTCGCTCGGCGCCGCTACGCAAATCAAGTTTGGCCAAGTCAAGTCCGCCGGTAATCATAGGAAAGCCTGGGATCACAAAAAGCATCGCGCAAATGTATCCGGCCTGGTGGCTGCGCGAAACGCCAAAAAGCGCTTCCGCCAATTTTTCAAGGCCGATGTAAACCAAGCAGGCGGCGGCGACTCCAAGGGCAACGTTGGCAAAAAGCGTAATGCGGCGGTCAAGAAGCTTTTTTCGGACAAAGTTTCCGATTCCCGCTCCAAAAAAAGCGCAAGTCATTTCGACAATTCCGCCGCCAAGCAAAAAAGTAAAGGCCGCGCAAGCCGCCGCCGCCGCCAGTCCTAGGAGTGGAGCCGAGTAATGGGGAACGGAGTTTTCGATTTCGTCCAAAGCTTTAAAAGCGCCCTGAATCGACACGCAGTCGGACATCCGTTCAAACTCGTCAACAAAAGCGCGCAAGTGGTTAAGGCGGTCGGTGTTGACGCCTGTTCTGCCCAACGAAATCGCGTTTGAAAAACTTTCGCTTCCGCAAAAGCAAGTGTATTCTATTGAAACAAGCCCGATGTCTGCCGCGCAAACGATTCCCATCGCGCGGCTGGCCTTGTTCATCGCGGCTCTAACGCGAAAGGCTCCCGCGCCAACGCTAAGCATCATAAGGCCGATTCTTCCGACAAGAGCGGATTTTTCAGGCAAGCTTGCGTTCGCGGCGGGAAGGTCGGTTCCTTTTCCCGCAAGCGCTTCCCAAGAGATTTTCATGTGCTGGTTTCTAAATTTGCTCATATTGTTCTCCCGCTATTTCCGCGCCGATTTTGGCTAGGCCAAGCGAATCGCGCCCGCACTTATGTTTTTTATCCGCTCGCAAAAATCCCCGTACTGAGATTCTTCTATTCGCGCTTTTACAAAAACTTTGTCCAAAAAATTTTCTTCCAAGTCATAAAGCGAAAATTCCTCAAAGGCCCGCTTTATGTTCTTATACAACGCGTAGTCGCATTCAAAAGAAAATTCTTTTTTTGGAACGTATTCCTCAAGCGCGCCTGCTTCCTGGCATGCTTGCAGCAACTGTTTGGCCGCTCCGCCGTAGGCCTTTACAAGGCCGCCGGTTCCCAAAAGCGTTCCGCCAAACCAACGCGTAACTGTTAACATAAAGTCAGTGGCTCCGCTTCCCTTTAACGCGTCAAGAACCGGCCGGCCGGCCGTTCCGCCCGGCTCTCCGTCGTCGCTCATGCCCATAACCTCGCCGGCTTTTCCAAGCACAAAGGCGTGGACCACATGGGTGGCGTCGGCGTATTTTTCTTTTTGGGCTTTTAAAATTGCGCGGGCTTCTTCCTGTTTTTGGCAAGGAAGGGCTTCCGCCAAAAACCTTGAGCCTTTTACGACAATTTCAGTTTGAACTTGCTTTGTTAGAATCTTCATTTAATTTGTTGTAATAAAATTGAATGGAAAGAATTACCGAAGCGGCTGTGTAAAATGTCAGCGCGAACGAAGCAAAACTTATCAATGAGCCCAAAGAATAAATGTTGGAGCTAGACTGGTATTTTTTGTAAATAAAGGCGTGCAAAGCGTCCAAGACAAAAATCAGAATCGCCTTTCTAAAATGGCAAACGAACACAAAGCCCAAAAAGCCAAAGACGTTCTTTGCAAAAAACTTCAAGCCTTGCGACAAAGACTTCCAAAAACTTTGCTTTGTGTTGTCGTAAACAAAACTCCAAACAAAAGTGAAGGGAAAGTAAAAGACAAAGGCCAAGGCAAAAAGCAATATAAAGCAAGCTAAAAATTTTCGCAAACTGTCCGGGTTGTTTTTTATAAAATCCATCAATTGTTCCGGCGTTTGAAATTGCGGCAAAGAAAAGAACTCCACCCGGCTTGTCGCAAGCGCAAAAACCGCCATGCACAAAATCATAGGCATTATAAAAAACGCCGCTCCCCGTCTTGCCCTTCTCTGCTTTAATCCGGCGAACAAAAAGTTCAAGGCCACAGGCTGGTTTCTTACAAAGCGCAAGTTGCACAAAAATAGCCCGTAATGCAAAATGAAAATTATTGAAAGCGAAATAAGTTCAATAAGAATAAAAAGCAAAACGGAAAAAGACGCGGCGCCTTGGTATCTTAAAAAGAAAGAAGACACAGTCACCGCCAAGCCTGTCATGGCGGAAGAAAAGAACGCGCAAAAAAAGCAGTATATCATCAAGATAAAAACCGCCCGCGGAACGGCAAAACGAGACGATGATGAAAAGTCCTTGGCAAGCTCTAGCGTTTTCATTCAACTTCCACGCTTTCAACTTCTTTTGTAGAAAGCTTAAAGCCCTGCGCCTTAAGGCCGCGCTCGATGTAATCGTTGGTCTTAAAGCTTTCTTTTAAGACTTTGGCCCGGGCCTTCTTTGCGTAATGAAGGGTGAACTTAAAATTCTTTCTTGTGTCAACGTGCAGAACTTCCATTCCGTCAGGCGCGATAAAGTAGTCGCGGTTCATAATCCAGCTGGAAACGCGGCAGCGCTTTACGTAAGCCTGCTTTGTTTTTGGATCGCGGTAAATAGCGGTGAACAAAACGTCGTTTATGATTTCTTTTTCGGCGTAATTTACGTAAACCATTCCGGCGTCAACAAAGAGTTTTTGCGGAACGTCGCAAACAGTGTAAATGCCGCTCTTTCGCATTACAAAAATTCTGTCGTAAGGAGTTACGCGCAAGACTTCCGTTCCGCCCGAAACTCCGATTCCGATATAGCCTTTGTCGTCGTAGCGCAGGGGCGTGTCGCGGGTGGCGACTGTCTTAACGTCAACGGCGCTGAACTTGGCGATTTGAGTGTGGCGCTCCAACTCCTCCGGCTTGAACTTGTCCAACATTCCGTTAAGGTATTCAACCGCGCAATCCGTCAAATGCTTGAGGCGGCGGGCGATTTCCTTAAGGCGGCCGTTGATCGCGGCGACCTCGTCGCGGTTTTTGTTGATGTCAAAAAGCGAAATGCGGCGGATTGGAATTTTTAGCAAGCGGTCAACGTCTTCTTGCGTAATGTCGCGGAGCAACTCTTTCTTAAAGGGCTTAAAACCGTCGATGACCGCCTTGTTGACGCCCTCGGCGGTTTTCATTTGCTCAATCTTTTTGTAAATGCGTTCCTCGATAAAGATGCGTTCCAAAGTCCTTTGGTGCAGCTCTTCCATCAACTGGCCGCGCTCGTACTCCAACTCGTCCTTTACGATGGCCACAAGTTTCTTCGCGTAGTACTTGATGATCTCGGTGGCCGTCATAACGACAGGCATGTTGTCCTTGATTACAAGCATTTGGCAAGAGATTGACTTTTCGCAGTCGGTGTATGCGTAAAGCGCTTTTTCCACGTCCTTTGCGTAAACGCCGCGCGGCAACTTGATTTCTATCTGACAATGGTCTGTCGTAAAGTCGTCGATCGAGCCGATCTTGATTCTTCCGGAACGGTAGGCGCTTTCTATTGAATTAAGGAGCGCGTCGCTGGTCGTGTCCAACGGCAGTTCGGTGATTACGATTTTTTTGTCGTCGCTCATGTCAAACTTGGCGCGCGACACGATCTTTCCGTTTCCGTCGTTGTAGTTTGAAACGTCGATCAAGCCGCCGGTCGGAACGTCTGGGTAAAGTTCAAAACTCTGTCCCTTAAGCGCCTTGATTTCGGCCTGGATTACTTCCTTAAGGTTGTAGGGCAAAATCTTTGTGCTCATTCCTACGGCGATTCCTTCCGCTCCGATAATCAAGGCGACTGGAATTTTGGCGCGGTAAACTTCCGGCTCGGAAGAGCGGCCGTCGTAGTTTGGTATGTAATGGGTAACGTGCGGGTTTGTCACCAAAAATTCTTTTGCCAATGGGTGAACGCGGCATTCGATGTAACGGGGAGCGGAAGCGCCGTCGCCGGTGAACATGTTTCCAAAGTTTCCCTGCTTTTCGATAAAGATGCCCTTGTTGGCCAAAACTACAAGCGCGCCGCCAATCGAAGCGTCTCCGTGCGGATGGTACTTCATGCATTCGCCAACAACGTTCGCTACTTTTTGGAAGCGGCCGTCGTCCATCTTAAAAAGCGTGTGCATGATGCGGCGCTGAACAGGCTTTAGTCCGTCTTCCAAATCAGGAATGGCGCGGTCGCGAATAACGTAACTTGCGTATTCAATAAAGTTTTTGTCAAAGAGATTTTTTATGAATGCCATTTTATTTCCACCCTAACGCAATTATAGCAGAAATAAAAAAATTTTCAAGGGTAATCCGCTCGTGTTTAGCGGTTGCGGTCGCTTTTGGCCATTTGCCGCTCGCAGACGGCAAAAAGCTTTGTAAGGCCGACTGTAAGGCACAAGTATATCAAAGCGCAAGAAAGCAGGGGAATCCACGCGTTGTAAGTGGCGTTGCGGATATTGTCGCAAGTCTTTTGCAAGTCAACCACCGCTATAAAGCTGGCCACCGACGTTTCCTTGATAAGCGTGATAAACTCGCTTGTGTAAGTGGGAAGAACGGTTTTAAAGGCCTGCGGCAAAATGATTTTCACCAAAGTTTGCGCCCATGAAAGGCCCAACGAGCGGCCCGCCTCCATTTGACCGCGGTCGACGCCCTGAATTCCCGCCCTAAAAATTTCAGTGCAATAAGCGCCGGAATTGATTCCAAAAGCGATTATCGCCACCAAAACCGCGTTGCTCAAGCCCATCGGCGAAAATACGACAAAGTAAAAAATCATCAATTGCGTCGCCATCGGAACTCCGCGAATAATGGTCGTGTAAGTTTCAGCGATAGCTCGCAAAACCCGTTTTTCGGAGATTTTAAATAGCGCGAAAACGCAGCCCAAAACGGAACCAATCAAAATGGCGCAAAAAGCTATGAGCAAGGTGGTGCCAAGGCCCTCCGGAATCAACATCCAACGGCCATGGCTTATCATCACGTCGTAAAAAGTTTGGAACATAAAGTCAATTACAATTCATCAGGCGAAACAATCTTTACGTCGCCGTCCAAAGGCATGTAGGCTTCAAGCATTTTTTGATAGATGCCGTTGGCTTTGATTGTTCTAATTGTATTGTTGATTGAATTCAAAAGATCCTTGTTTCCTTTCTTAACCGCGATTGCGTATTCGTCGGTAAAAAAATCGTCGTCGACAATCTTAAGTTCGGGATTGCTCTTTACGATTTCCTTTGCGGGAAGTTCGTCGATTATGATCGCGTCGATCGCAGTGTTCTTAAGGGCCAAAGACGCGTCGATCACCGTCCTAAAAGACTTAACGTTGGCTCCTTCGATTTCTTCCGTCGCGTAGATTTCGCCGGTTGTGGCGGCCTGAACTCCGATTGTCATTCCCTTTAAGTCCGAAACGGAATTAACGCTCTTGTTGCTCACGCGAACCAAAATTGTCTGCTTTGAAGAATAGTAGGGGTCCGAGAAATCCACGCTCTTTCTGCGCTCGTCCGTGGCCGTCATGCCGGAAGCGATAAAGTCCACTGAGCCGGCTTGAAGGGCGGCGATAAGGCCGTCAAAACTCATGTCAACAACCTTAAGCCTTTGGCCGTAATCGTTGGCGATAAGATTGCTAAGAGTAACGTCAAATCCTACAACATCCTTTCCTTCAATCCACTCAAACGGAGGGAAGGCGGCGTTAGTTCCCATCTTCAAAACCTTTTCCTTGCTTCCGCAAGAAAAAAAGGCCAATGAACTAACCGCAATTAGCGCGAGAAAAAGTTTTTTCATTTAAATACCTCGATTGCATTTTTATCGCATTTTAGCGCATTTCGCGTCTTTTTGCAACAACGCGCAAGCAGAGCCATGCAAGCAGCGTCCAAAGGACGCGGACGCCTAGGCGTCTATGTCCGCGTTGGAAAGCAAGTGCTTTTCGATGAATTCGCGGCGCTCGGGCGTGTTCTTTCCCATGTAAAAGCCCAAAAGCTTTGGAACCATCTTAAGCTGGCTTATTTCCACTGGCGTAAGATGCATCGTCTCCGGCTCGATGAACTGGCGGAACTCAGTCGGGTTGATTTCTCCCAAGCCTTTAAAGCGGCTGGTCTCGGCGCTCTTTCCAAGTTTGGCTTGCGCCTTGTCGCGCTCGTCTTCGGAATAACAGTAAATGTTTTCCTTTTTGTTCCTCACGCGGAAGAGCGGAGTTTCCAAAATAAAGACGCGGCCGCTTGTGACCAATTCCTCAAAATAACCCAAAAAGAAAGTCATGACCAAATTGCGGATGTGATAGCCGTCGTTATCGGCATCGGTCGCGATTACGATTTTTCCGTACTTTAAGTTTGAAACGTCGGTTTCAATTCCAAGAGCCATCATCAATTGGTAAAGCTCGTCGTTCTTGTCTATGTCGCTCTGTTTTTTGCCGTACATATTCTCCGGCTTTCCGCGCAAAGAGAAAATCGCCTGATAGCTGGCGTCGCGCGAGTGCGTCATCGTGCCGCTCGCTGAGTCTCCCTCGGTGATGAATATCATCGAGTTTTCGCCCTTGGCTCCGTCGCTTACATGGAACTTGCAGTCCTTTAATTTTGGAATGCGGATGCTGATTTTCTTGGCCGCTTCCTTTGCCTTTGTCTTTACCGCGCTAACCTCGGTGCGAAGCTTTTCGTTTGTTTGAATTTTTTCTTTAATTTTGTCGGCGGCCTGCGGATTGTGGTGCAGCCAGTTGATAAGGCCGGCCTTTACTTCTTCGACAATCCATTGGCGGATGTCGGTGTTGCC